>JAHIPR010000331.1 GCA_018903015.1 bacterium | reverse complement strand
TTTCCCTGTAGTTCAAGTTTGTTTAGTTCAACATCACTTACCAGCCAGTCGGCGATAATATTATTTTCTTTTACTATTAATTCCACCGGTTCCAGGCTGGTTAAGGTCTCCTCTTCCGAATCCCAGTAAAATCTTTCCCCTTTTAGGATATCCCCCTCCTTAGTTTCGATAACTACCTCTCCCACTAATTCCATACTTTTGCTTCCCATATCGGCAATACATTTATTAAGCTTAATATTCAGATAGGGCTCATTGTCTTTAAAGATAACTGCTTTTTTAATCTTTTCAAAGATGGTTTTTTTTCTGTCTTCGGCTAAAGATATTTTATCGGCTTCTATCTCCCATTCTTTTTTCCCGGCTTTCATTCCTACTACTGTACCTTTTTCTATTTTAACCGGGGCTTCATTTACTTCGATATCTTCTTCCTCAAATTCTTCAATCTCTTCTTCAGCTTTGCCCCTATCTCCATCTTTTCCCCTATTATAAATAATATAAAAAGAAATGGCTATAGCCAGAATCATTATTAAAATAATCCATAAATATCTTTGTTTAAGCATATTATAATATTACCATTAGTATCCCAAATATGAAAGCATTTCATCCCAAAAAGTATCTTGAGAAAAATTAGTATAGTTGTAATAATAATGGTAAGCAAAATAGGGAAAGTAAATAGAAAGACCTTTGGAGCCGCTTACACTTCCACCACTGTATCCCGATTTTATTACTGCATAATTTAAAGTCTGTTGGATGTTTAAGGCAATATTTTTGACTTCAAGGCTATTTGAATAAACTAATAATTGATTACAAAAATCATATAAATCAATAAAATCAGGATCTCGATAATACTGACTGCTTGCAGAGGCCAGAATATATTTACTTTTAAGAGTCAGGGAATCATCCATTATGGCCAAAGCTAAATTGGATAACTGGGAGGTCAAAGTATCCATATAACTTAGGTCAATTGCTGATTGAGTGACGTTACCATAAGAATAAGAAAAAATATATTTATCAACAATATCGACCGCCAACTGTCCGGATAATATAAGAGGGTTACCCACTAATTCTCCCAGAATGGTATCATAAGGCCAGCCGTCGAATGGTTCTGATTCTTCTGAGGTAACTAAAATATCGGCATAATCTTTTATCTGATAAGCTACTTCAGTCATGGCCATGAAACAGGCATCCATCCCCACAATATCAATATTTTTCCCCATTTCAATACTAATCGCAGAAAGGGCATATTCTAACTCGGGCATAGTTATTTTGTCTCCTCCGCTGGTATCATCCCAGGCAATATCTTTGGTGAGGTTTAAGGATCGGAATCCTCCTCCGTGATTCCAGATTACCAATAAATATTTTTTAGCCGGATAATTAATTGTTGCCCAATTGGTAAAATCAATTAAGGTCTGAGGGTCACCCATATTAAGTTCACCCAAATCACTTTTTAATTGAGAATTTATCTGAACGGGGTCAAAATCCTGAGTAATATAATATCTCCTGCTATTAGTCCAATTACCATTAGAAATATCATCAGCATAACCTTCATTGTTGGCAGCTAATACACTATAAGGGATTCGGTCGACTTGCACTACAATATTAACCTCTGTTGTTGAACCGGCTATCTCCATTTCGTTTATATCATCAATGCCCGCACTTTCCAGGTTGTTATCAGCATCAAGGTAAATCATTACCGTCCATTCGGCAGTATTATCCCTTGGGGGAAATAAAAAACAACCGGTCAAGCTAATTGACAGGATTAGTAGAACAAAAATTATTGCATATTTATATTTCATAAATTATTTCTCCTCTTAAACTAGTCGTTAGTGAATAGTTCGCTAGTATACAGTTTTTAGTTCTTAGTTTATAGTTTTTAGACAAGAAAAATCAGTTTTCAGTTGACGGTTTTCAGTTGTCAGTATAAAACTAAAAACTTAAAACGAAAAGCGCAAAACCATAATTCAAAATTTAAAACTATATTGGTTAGCTGGTTCAATTAATCTCCCAATCTACCAATCGGCCAATCTACCGATCAAATTCAAAACCCAATCAGACAATTCACCAATTAGCCAATTAATTTAGTTTGCCAGTTAATGTAGCAACACGGCGCGCCGTGTTGAAGTAAATAGACACGATGCATCGTGTCTCTACACTTGAGATCGCCACATTCCCTATAATTGCTTACAACGACATCGCAAATTTGTTTTTTTGCCTTTTTTAATAATATATCATATAATAAATTAGAAGTCGAAAATATTATTTTAAAAAAAATTAAAAATATTTTTAAAAAAAAGAAGGATTTTTTTTATCTCGTATCGAATATTAATAAATAGACAGTACTTTTTAAGTCAAGTTATTTTAATATTGATCTAAGATCTAATAATTTAATAAGGAGGTGTTTTATTCGTTTTAATTAAATTAGAATTTTATTTTTTCGGACGTATTCATTAATAACTGCTTTTTTATTACTTGTATAATGTAAAAAAATTTTTCAGGAGGATAGAAATGAGGAATAAATTTTTTAAGAAAATTTTTGTAAGTTTAGTCTTAATTGTAGTACTTGGAGTAATCTCTGCTGGTTGTGGTGCACCAACTGCTCCACCACCATATACACCGCCACCAACTTGCACAATAACTGTATATTCACAATGTGGTGCATGTTGGGGGTATGTATGGGTAAACGGACTATCTACCGGACAATGGATTGCTTTTAACGGAGCGGTTACTATTACAGGTCTTACAGCAGGAACAACGGCAAGTGTTCAAATTTTCGATAATTTTGGCTGGCTCAGCCATCCAGAAATAATAATATTAGTCCCTGGGAATAATATAGTAATATTTACTTACTTCTAATAATATATTTATGATGCAATTAAAAATTAAGGGGTTAATTGTGGAGGTTAAACTTTTCAATTGATCCCTTAATTTTAATTTATTTTTTAAATCATAAGATAATATTTCTCTCAGAAAGTCACAAAATATAAATAAACTTCAACAACCTAAAAATTAATTCTTCTAATTTTTATAAATAATTTAAAATAATTTCCTAAAAAAAGAGGATTTTTAAAATCCTTGTCAA
>JAHIPR010000330.1 GCA_018903015.1 bacterium | reverse complement strand
GCGCAATCTTTGCATAGATGAATCTCTGTTTTTTGCCCTCCAGCGATTTTAGTGAAAGTTATGGCAGTTTCTTTTTTCTTGCATATTTGGCATAACATTTATATCTAATTTTCCTCCAATATTTCTTATTATTTCCCACTTTCTTAAATCCCATTAAATTATAATTTATAATATAAGTAATTGTCAATTGACTCAATTAATCTGTATAATTAATCCAAAGTTAAGAAATGGTTCTCCTTTGAATCTTATTTGTTTTATTTCGGCTCCTGGCTTCTTGATTATTGATTTTACCATATTTATCTAATTCAGTAATGGCTTCTTACTTTACAAACCTTAATATCAGGTCCATTACCTCGGCAACCATCTCCTGAGAAATATCATCAGAAGAAACAGATGAATCAAACCAGAAATTAACATGGTTTTCCAAAATTAATTTACTTACTTGATTAAGAGCTGATTTAGCCGCTGTCATTTGAACCATAATATCTGAACAGGGTCTTTCTTCAATAATCATCCCCTGGATACCTCTGATCTGACCTTCTATCCTTTTTAATCGACTTAATATTTTTATTTTTTTCAATTGATTAAAGCCTGAATCATTCATAATGGTGACAATTTACCCTATATTTATTTTATACCCTATGGGGGTATAATAATAATACAACTACCCAGCTAAGTTGTCAAGCCATTTGCGTATTGCGTATCGCGTACATTAGCGTAGAGCGTACAGCGTTTAGCGTATAGTAAGGAAAGAAGAAGAAGAAGAAGAAGAAGAAGAAGAAGACAGAATTCAGAATATTATCAGAGAATAATGTTATCAGAATAACCCGGGTCGGATAAATCCGACCAAAAGCAATACTTCATACAAAAAAGTTTTGAGTTTTGAATTATGGTTTTTCGCTTTTAGTTTTAACTTTTTAGCTTAATTTGAAACTTGCATCTCGCACCTTGTAACTCGTATTAAAACTAACGACTATTCACTAACGACTAATTAACTGGCTAACTAAATAATAGCGTGGTATAATAATTTAGAGATAATTTTTTAGTTAATTTATAATCATATGACAAATAAATTAAAAAAGAAAAGTTAAATATTCTAAGAATAAGTTTAATATAGAAAAATGAGGGGAAATAATAATATAGAAGAAAAAAAAGAAGAAGAAATAAAATTTTTAGCTGACAGAATGTTGGGTAAATTAGTTAAATGGCTGCGCATCTTAGGCTACGATACCGCTTATCCTTCCTTCGATAATGATTTATCTCTTATCCTAACTGCACGGCAAGAAGGAAGAATACTGCTTACCAGAGACGCTAATCTGATTAAAAGACGAAACATCTGTGATTTCTTGTTTATTAGAGGTGACCACTGGGAAGAGCAGTTAGCAGGGATAATAAAGGGGTTAAAATTAGAAATTGATCTTAATTCAAAAATATTTTCTCGTTGTTCTCTATGCAACACCCCCACCAAAGATATCAATAAAAAAGAAGTTAAAACCCATGTACCTCCTTATGTATTTTTAACTCAAAACAAGTTTGTTTATTGTCCTTCTTGTAAAAAATATTACTGGAGAGGAACTCACTGGCAAAGAATGGCGAAAAAAATTAAAAAATTTTCCCTTAACGAATCAGGGAACGATTCTTAAAGATAAATTAAAAACCGTTCCCCATAATTTTGATTAAAATATATTTTTATTTTTCTGGTAAAACCTCTATACCAGGAAGTTTTTTCCCGCCTAAAAATTCTAAAGAAGCTCCTCCACCGGTAGAAATATGAGTCATCTTCTCTGCTAACCCTGCATTTTCAATTGCAGCAATAGAATCTCCACCGCCAATTATAGTTACAGCCTTCCCCTGCATATCTGCCAATATTTTTGCTATTCTATTGGTCCCTTTAGCATATTTTTTTATTTCAAATACTCCCACTGGTCCATTCCAGAATACAGTCTTCGCTTTTTTAATCTCCTTCTCAAATTTAATTAAAGACCTCTCACCTAAATCCACCCCGATGCCATCTTTAGGAATATTATCTATTTCAAACAGTTTACTTTCGGCCTTTTCTAATACCTCTTTAGTTATTACTAAATCAACCGGTAAAAGTATTTTATTGCCTTTTTCTTCCGCCTTCTTTAACATCTTTTTAACTATTTCCAAGTCATATTCTTCTAACAGTGAATTACCTACCTCATAACCTAAAGCAGCCAAACAGGTATAACTCATCCCTCCGGCAATCAATATTCTATCCGCAATAGATAATAAATTC
>JAHIPR010000329.1 GCA_018903015.1 bacterium | reverse complement strand
GTAATTGTTCTTTGCACCGGAGATATGGGATTTTCAGCAGCCAAGACCTATGATATCGAAGTATGGTTACCAGCCCAGGGAAGATATAGAGAGATATCATCCTGCAGTAATTGCGAAGATTTTCAAGCCAGAAGAGCAATGATAAGATATCGTTCAAAAGAAAAAGAGAAAGTGAATTTTGTCCACACCCTGAATGGTTCTGGTTTAGCTGTGGGGAGAACCATGATTGCCATATTAGAAAATTTTCAACAGAAGGACGGAAGTGTAGTTATTCCCAATGTTCTTCGTCCGTATGTGGGAGGACTTGAAAAGATAACCCGATAGTAAATAATTAAATAATTGACCAATTTACCAATTAGATTAGTTCATAATGAATAATTAATTAGTCGTTAGTATGAGCAGATCTTGTATCTGCCCGTTGGACAGGCGTTCCCCGTTTTCACGAAGACAGCCCGTCTGTCTATTAGCTGATAGTTTTTGGTGAATGTAGCGGCACGGCGTGCCGTGCTGAAGAGAAATTATAAAATCTTCCTTGACCAACAAGATAGAGAGATGTTATTCTTTATAGGTAAAAAATAGATAATGATTGGAGGGGTGGCAGAGCGGCCGAATGCACCGGTCTTGAAAACCGGCGATACGAAAGTATCCGTGGGTTCAAATCCCACCCCCTCCGCCAAATTTTATAATTATTGTAACAGCACGGCGTGCCGTACTGTAAAGAAATTTGACATTAATTTATAATGTGATATAATTTTTCTAATTTGAAAACTATCGAGTAACAAAACAGATAGCTTTTTCATTTTAATACCTCCTAAACTCGCCTTGCTTAAAGTAAGGCGAGTTTTTATTTTATAACTCACACCCTTTTATTTCCTCAATTTCTATCTTAATTGCCTATCACAAATTACACCTTACCTATTTAGTTAAGCAGCAAATGAATAGATGGTAATGTTCTTGTAACTTTTTCACTCAAAAAGCAGGATTTCCCACAATCTTTGTCGAATTCTTAATAAGTATTCAAAAATAACTAAAAAATTATTTTTTTATTTTTACCAATTATTTTCCCGGTTGTTGCCATACAGTAGTCATAGCAGTATGATATAATTATAAAAACTTATCTATTTTTTTTAATCGGAGGTAAAAAGATGAACAAGATTGAAAGATTGATGAACACCATTATAATCCTAAAGACTCATCCCGGTATCCAGGTAATGAGTTTAGCCCAGATACTTAATATCTCCTGCCGCACCATCTATCGTGACTTTAAAACCTTAGATCTTGCCGGCCTGCCGGTATACTCTTCCACCGGACCTCATGGCGGTTATTATATCGATGAACACTACTTTCTCCCCCCTTTAAGATTTACCGGAGAAGAGGCCGCTTCCTTATTCCTAGCCGGAAACTTTCTCCTCCAGCAGAAAGGATTCCCTTACCAGAGAGATATGTACCTGGCCCTGCTCAAAATTGAAAACCTTCTGGAGAAAGATAACAAAAAATATATTCACGAAGTAAAAGACTCTATCTCTTTTAATGTCCAGAAACTAAAAGACTATGAAGATTATAGTGAAACCTTTGCCCTGTTAAATGAAGCCATACTTAACAAAAGACAGGTTAATCTAAAATATTACACCATAAGCAGAGATGAAATAACCACCCGTACCGTAAACCCTTTCCATCTGATGTTCCGCAAAGGTGCCTGGTATCTTATCGCCTACTGCCATTGGCGAAAGGAAATAAAAATATTTCGAATAGACCGGATTAAAGAACTCCAGGTTACCGAAGACACCTTTACTGTCTCTTCCAAATTTTCACTTTCTGACTATATGGGCAAAAGCTGGCAGGTAGTAAGAGGAAAAGACCAGAAGATTAGAGTAAAAATATTTCCTCCCGCCTCCCGCTGGGCCAAAGAAGAGTTAAGACATTCCACTCAAAAGATAAGAAAACTATCCGACGGCTCTATCATCTTCTCTGCCGAAGTAAGCGGTATAAGCGAAGTTAAGAAATGGATTCTGGGGATGGGCAGCTACGCCGAGGTCCTTACCCCCAAAAGCCTCCGCCAGGAGATAGAGGAAGAAATTTTCGGAATGAAAGAAAGATATAATAAAAAACAAATTAGGTGATAACAAATATGAATAAAGACGAACTACAACTAATACTTGAAGAAGGTGAAGGTTATAGAATTGAATTCAAAGAATCTATGACCAATATAATATTGCTAATTTACTACATCGAGCAGGTTATATCGAAAAGATGGGAACAGGCATCAATAAGATGAAGAACCTAATCTCAAAAGCCGGATTACCACCGATTAAATTTGAATTTGATGCGTTCTTTACAGCAACTTTTCAAAGACCAAAAATTAAAGAATCCATTGTTGTTCCTGAAACATTCAGCATAAAATTGGACGAAATGTTACATCATGAGGGAGTAAATGAGGGAGTAAATGAGGGAGTAAAAGCCCGATTAAGAAAAGAAATAGCATATTTAAATACATATAAGAGTATTAGACGGTCTGATGTGGAGAGACTATTTAATATATCTACAGCTACAGCAGAAAGAGACTTATTAATTCTAAAACGCTTGAATCTTATTGTTTTTGAAGGAGCACCTAAAATAGGCAGATATATACTAACCGATAAAGGGAAGAAAATTATGGCGGAGACCACTAATTAAAGAAGGAGAATATTAATGCCAGAAAAAAACGAAATAGTAATCTATATCACTCCGGATGGCAAAGAAACTTTTAAAATTAGTCTAAAAAGACACTGTTTGGATTTCTCAAAAGCAGATGGCAGAATTATTTGAAAAATATGTTCGCATTGCCGAATATAAAAATAAAAAAGAGTAAACCTTTTGAGTTATAACGGTAAAGTTTCATCCCACCGATGAAAGGGAACACTCCAAACAACTTACAGCGGATTTACCGTTATACTATTAACATATAAAAGTTTTTAAAAAGTAAAATATTATTTCTTGAGGGCATAACAAATTAATACGATTTTTTAATAGATTCTTATACGCATATTCATAAAAGTTATATTTGAAGAAACAAATAAAATCAGAAGTGGTGTTGTAATAAGGAGAAGAAAGAACATGACTAAAGAACAAAAATTTTATGATACTTTAAAAGATATTTTTGTCGGGGC
>JAHIPR010000328.1 GCA_018903015.1 bacterium | reverse complement strand
TTACTTCAACAATACTGCTTAATTTTGAGTCATTCATAGTTATCACCATAATATAGCTATTATGACTCTTGCCTTTAGCCTGTCAAACCTTCTGTCTGTCAGGGACTGGTTTCAGGCTCATCTTCAGATTAGAAAAGAGTTCTTAACGATTTATCTATTTTTCTTAACCCTCTTTTTTAAGCTTATATCTGCACCTACAAAAATAAGAGTAAAGCACCTATTGCCTATAATGTACTTTGAGGTAAAGAACTCCGATTGAAGCATCTAATATTATACCTAAAACCCCAAGAGTCCTATAAGACCTACCCAGCCCAATTTACTCATGTCTATTATGTTTACCTACTTTCATAAATTATATTTTATTTTTAAATCTTTTTATCCCAGGCGTCCTAAGTGAACGTAAGCAAACGGAGAGTCGGGCGGAGCGGGGGGCGTCATTTTCTATACCTTTATTATTCCAATAACTCCAAGTATTGCTATGATTAAACCAATTACGCCAAGTAGACCCAAATATTTCAGTTCTTCTCTGAGATATTTAAAGCCTGAAAAGAAGGAAAAAAAGCTAAAATAAAATAATAACCATGGACTATGTAAGCTAAATGCTAGAAATCCAAGGAATCCAAAGAAACCGAAAAATCCAAGCATCTATAGTTTATCTCCTCTTTGTTTTTTATCCATATTCATAACATATCACCCCCATTTTTAAATTTTTTTAAGCCAACCGCGGAGCTCGATTTCACTTGTTTGTATCCACAAGTAGTGATTAAACATATTACTCCGAGATTATATCCTGCGATTTTCCCCCATTCTGCAAGTAAGGTATTTGAAGCTTCTGTCCCCACTATCCTATCGGAAACTGCTTTCCCCTTCAAAAAACCTTCGGGCAAAAAATAATAACTTAAAAACCATACCAGGGTGAATAGAATTATTCCTACTGTAAGAAGGCTAATAAATCTAATCATGAATTTTTCGTTCATAAAATATTTTTTTATTATTCTCTTCATTTCATTTACCTCAACTTTTATTGTGACAGGGGACGGTTGTCCTCTAATAATGGCATTTCTTCTTACATCACTTACTTTTATTAATTATTCTCACCCGTGATTACAAACTCTTGCCACAAATATTGCAGCCCCACCCTGATGAAAAATAACTTCTACTTTTGAAAAACCTCCTTCTAACAATAACTGACTTTGTGTTTTAATTGAGAAAGGAATATCTATATGAAAAATATTTCTTTCAGATGCCTTTATATTTTTTATTTTATGGTTATATTCTAATAAAAATTGTTGTTCTTTTTTTAGTGAAACAACATAATCCCCTTCTATATACTTACCTTCATTTTTCATTGATTTTCTTATTTTTTTATATAGTTTACATTTCGTATCATATAGAAAATGATGCATTGTCATAACAGACACTACCTAATCATACTTTTTCTCTGGGAAGGGAACTATTAAATATGAGCCTTTAACTGGTTTAATTTGATCTAAATACCTTGAATATTTGCTTTTTAATTTGGATAACATTTTTTCTGACAGATCCATACAGGTAATCACAGCATTGGGAGCCTTAGAGAAAATTCCTTCAAGCTCTAAACCTGTTCCACAGCCAAGATCTAAAATCTCCACTGCTTCTTTGGTTCTATCTATAGGAACTGAAATTATATTATAAAACTTTTCAAATGAGGTAACAGTTTGTTTCATGTGTTGATCGTAGACATCTGCTCTTTCATTAAAGAATTGAGACATTTTTACCGGTTTATCAGAGGTGTTATTACTCATATACTCCTACTCCCCCTTAAAAATCTTTTGATTATTTTTAATGATCTCATAATCTAAATTAAGATACATAACATCCATTAAAACAAATTTAAAAAATATTGATGTATCGCTGATTTGTCAGTATTTTTTGACTATATGATATGCTATAATTCTAACATAGACACAATCTATTGAAAAAGTTTTATCAATATTAAATTAGTCGATAGTGAATAGTTATTAAATATCAATACATCGTGAACCCTTCTTAGGGTCATTATAATACACAGACATTGTGAACCCTAGAGATAACGAAATATCAAGACATCGCGAACTCTAGAGATCGATCTTTGATAAATCAATAGAGCTTTTTGGTAAAGGATAATCATATTCTACTACTAATTTAGAATCATGGTATACAAACAATTTCTCTTGGACGGTATCAATAGTAACCCAGACATATTCGTGCTCTACATTGCCAGGCATAGTATATAGTTCTCCAAAGATATCTAAAACACGATCACTCCTTATAAAGCGGACAAGATGTACATATCCTGGAACAATAGCTAACTTTTCAGGAAGTCTAAAAGAATCAGGTAAAAGCTTAATGTCTCCGGAAAACTTTTGATTGGGAGTCATGCCTTCTAAGGTACTGTAACGATGATTCTGATCGTGAAATAATTCAAACTCTTTAGCCTTTTTGTAAAGATGATCAAAGTCTTTAAAATACTGGGTCCGAAAGAACATCTTATCAAAGACATTCTGAAAATGCTCGATAATCCCATTCCTCCAAGGTTCTCTTAAAGGAATAAAGAGAGGCAGTATACCTAAAGACAGACATAGACGGATGACTAGCCCGAAAGAGTGAGGGTATTGGTTACTCCCTCGCATAGGTAATTGATTATCCATCTGCAGATAGCAGGGTATACCTAAAGTATGCCAGGAACATATTAAAGCCTTGGTGATAGCCATTCTGTTTTGTCTACGGTCAGGATTAATACTATTCCGGCGGTCATAAGCATCGATGATATTAGCTGAGTAGAATCGTCCATCTTTTTTTAGATATCTAGGCCCGACTACATCCAATTGATGTAAGTAATTACTTCGGGTAATCGCCAAAGAAGGATAATTGACCCCTTTGGGAGAATATTTAGTTCGTTTATGCACCAAGTTATTTCGCTTAATAATTCTATTTAAGCTAGCAAGGGAAGGAGGAATTTTTCCTTCTTGTTTTAAATGCCAGCAAATATTAAATGCTCCTATTTGAGCATAAGGCTTTTTTTCTAAACGCTTTCTGATTTCAATTATCGTTTGTTCCATAATTTTATCAATCCTTTTAGGACTTTGATGGGGTTTACGAGAGTGGCTTTTAGTCCAATCTTCCCCATCTAGTTTGTAGCGTTTTAACCATTTAAAGAACCAGGTTTTACCTTTACCAAGGCTCTGACAGATCTCTTTAGGAGATTCACCGTTTTTATATCTTTTTATAGCTTTTTCTCTTAATTCTTTGATATTCATACTGACCTCCTTTTTTAAGGTCAGTATAGAATATTTTATAAGTATAGTTCACGATGTGTTGATACAAAATACCATTAAGGTTCGCGATGTGTTGATATTTTTAAGTTCGCGATGTGTTGATATTTGTCAATTATCTATTGGACAGAACTACAGGTTAATGCTAAAATAAAATAACAATTTTATTAAAACTTGATATTCTATTTATTGGAAAGGTGGTGATAAAATAAGGCTTCTTTTACAGTAAATCGGATTTAAGTAATTTATTAATCAAATTTTAAGGAGGATGAAAATGAGAAAATTAGCATTGTTTTTATTAATTGCTTTTCTTTTT
>JAHIPR010000327.1 GCA_018903015.1 bacterium | reverse complement strand
TGTTATACTACATCTCTTATAAAAAACCCTCTTTTTTTAAAAAATTTTTTCAATTTTTTTCCTTTAAATCATTTCGTTTAATAAATCGACATAATCTACAAGTAGTCGGGTGATTAAGAATTTTTCTTTTACTGTCTCTTTACCTTTCTTGCCGATCCTTTCTGCTTCCGATGGATTTTCTAAAAGGTAGATAATTTTTTCTGCGAAGCCATCATAATCTAGAGGGTCAACCAGATAACCATCTTTACCGTCTGTAATCTGTAGTGGTATACCTCCTACATTGGAAGCGACCACCGGGGTTTCTTTCCACAGAGCTTCAGAAACAGTTAAACCAAATCCTTCCCTTATTGATTTTTGAATGATAACATTGGAAATGCGCTGGAGTACATTAACTAGAATATCATTTTCCACATTCAATATAATAATATCTTTTTTGTCAATCATCTTTTGAGCTGATTCCCTTATATTCTGGTATACTTTTATCCCTTCCGGGTCATCGATGGCCATACTACCACATAAAACCAAACGACAATCAATATGAGATCTTACTTTTTTAAAGACCTTAATAACCCCCAATGGATCCTTTAGGTAGTCAAAACGAGATATCTGGGTTATGATCGGTTTATCATCAAGTATTTTATATTTTTTACGATACTTGGCAATATCTTCTGGCAATAACTCCATATTTTTAGGTGATAGTGGATCGATTGCCGGAGATATCACTTTTTGAGGAACAGGCAGTTTTTCAGATCTATATTTATCACTGGAAATAATAATTTTATCATAGCGAAGAATAAAGTTCTTAAGATAATACCATAATTCAGGATGAGGACTGGATAAATCAATATGACAGCGCCAGATCCAGGGTTGCTTTTTTTTGTAATACTTAATCAAAGGCAAAGGTTGAGGGTCATGAATAACTACGGCATCATGATTAATATGAGTAAAGATAGAAAATTCTTGATTGGCCTTAAGATACAGTTTTTTCTTAATTTTTGTGAGGTTTATTGAGCTTCCCTGTAAAGCATTGTGAAACTTTTTGGTAATTGTAAAGAAATCGGGGCTCCCATGGAGTATTCTCCATCCGGCGTAAATGCCAAGCTCGTTCATGAGGATAATCAGAGATTCTAATATTTCTGCTACCCCCCCTCCCTGAGCAGTAGAATTAATATTTAGGACTGTCTTTGAAGTACACTTCCCTGCTTTTTTGAATAAATTAAAGAATAATTCATCACCAATAATTTGTCTATAATCCTCGATATCATGCATAGTATATTCCCCTTTCTTTTATTTTCACCGATTATCATCCTCTATTTACATTACTTGGATTTACGATATCCTTCGGAGCAATTTTTGTCTAATATACTTATTATATCAATTATATCAAGGTCGTCAAGGGTGTAAACTACCCCACTAAAGTATACACTAACAATAAATAAGTTTTTTAATTTTTTTCTCTTGACATATATTGACATTATTAATATGATTTTAACAGTTACAATAATAATCGATAAATATAAAAATATGTGGGAGATCTGATGAAACAAAAAAATTTTAAAGCCATCCTTTTTCGGATGGATCGGGAAAAAGAAAATGCATTACGCGATAAGCAAATAATTGAATTTATTAAAAAATTAGGTATACCGGATTTAAAAATTGGGCTGCTATTACTTGAAAAAAAACCTATATCCACCACTTCAAAAATAAACCCCTTTATTCAAGCTGTACATAAAATTGGGGTTTCCCCTGAAGAAACAATGGCATTACTTACTCAACCAAAAGATATAGAGTCAGCTCGAGATAGTGGTTTTGCCCTTATTGTAGGGTGGGAAACATCAAAAGAAGGAGAAGAAAGAGAGCTTTTCTTTAAAAAAGGTGCTGATATTGTAATTCATAGATTAAGCGATTTAAGTGCAAAATGGATTGATGGGTGGTTTAATCGATACCCTCCTCATCTTCTTGAATCAGTAAAAATCTTTTCTGGCGAAAATGAAAAGTTCTTTTTATACCCCCGGTATCTTTATTCCGATTCTAAAATAATGGAAGGGAAAGAAAAAGCAGTCTTTTTTTTCGATTATGATGGTACCCTAACCCCTATTGTCGAGCGACCTGAT
>JAHIPR010000326.1 GCA_018903015.1 bacterium | reverse complement strand
TAGGGATACTTTATTTATAAATAAGGGAGAATAAGCCATTAAATTGGATTTATAACACTTGCAGGAATGCTAATTAATTCCTTTAGTTTATTGATATTCTGCAATTCCTCTATAATTTCACCCCAACAAAAAGTTCCAAACGTTTCCAATAGGGGGAGCTTGCTAATTCCAAGCCCTTTGGCCTTTTGCTAGAGGGCTTTTTTATTTGGAAAAAGAAGGATTTTTAAACTAAAGAGTCGAATATAATAAAAAGCTTCGTTATTGTTATCCTAACATTTATATATAAAATAAAAATAAAGAAAAAACTCTCAGAGCTTTATAGATAGCAGTTTAATGGATTATTTAAACTGAAATTATGTTAGTTAACTTCGTGAAGTTAAGTAGATATCTTTAATAAACCAATGAAAGGAGGTAAGTCTATCATGAAGAAGAAACTTTACAGGTCAGAAAAAGATTATAAGATTGCTGGTGTTTGTGGAGGAATTGCGGAATATTTTGATGTTGATTCTACTTTAGTCAGGTTATTAGTAGTACTATTTGCCATTTTAGGAGGCTCAGGAATTCTTTTCTATATTATTTCCTGGATTATAATTCCCAAAAAGTCTGAACAAGTTTCTGATGATAAGTTTGAAAAAATAGAGGAACCTAAAGAAAAAATTAAAAAGAGAGCAAAAGAAGTAGTGAAAGAAGTAAAAGAATGAAAAGAATTTTTAAGGAAGAATTATGATTAAATTATAGCAGTGTTAAAAATTGATTGAATATTCATACAAACATTTAATAATCTTTCAAAAATCTTGAAGAATTAACTGATTTAATTTAATATTATCTATTACGATATCCCCCTTAAAAGTTCTGAACGTGTCCAATAGGGGGAGCTTGCTAATTCCCAGCCCTTTGGCATTTGCTGAAGGGCTTTTTATTTTTTATAAATTATTTTCTAGAAAAAGAAGGATTTTTTAAAATAGATGTAGTATATAGCAAATAAAGATAATTTAAATTAATATCCATACTTTGAAATAAATAAATATAACAGTGTAACCTGTATGAAGGTAACAGGAGAGGCCTTTTCTTTTATTTAAAAAAAAGAAAAGGAGCCAAAGAGGCAAGATACAAAAAGTATCCAAACTTTCAGGCAAAAGGACTGTTACCGGACAGAACTCTGGAGAGCTTTATATAAAAAAGCACCGACGGGGCAATTCCTAATCGTTAGGAAAACCCATACAGAGTTTACTAAAAGAACTATTTCCTAATTACATAGGAAGAATCTCTCAGGTAAAAAGACAGAGTAAGAGAGTAATATAATTATTTTCTTACTCTGTCTTTTTTTATTGCCTAAAACATAATACGGTTACTACCCAAAAGTACCATCTCAGAGTATCAGAAAAAACCTTACACCGCTGCCAGCTTATTACTAAGATGGGAACCTATGAATATAAAAAGTTAGCCAGGAAAAGAGCCGGGATTGAAGGGCTCTCGGGAATGCATGGTGTATTAAGATTTAAAGTGTCTAGCTTGAGGGCTTCACTCCAACAAGATGTTCTTATAAAATTAATATACTTAGTCTAATGTCATATAAGAGTTTCAGTATGGTTATAATCTTTGATTCAATAGTTCTGATTGTGGTTTATATCTTAGAGAACCCGGGGTTTATAACAAATTCAAATCGATAAGAACAATTGCTATACCGTTTCTTGATCTAATAAACAACAAAAGAAAAAATATAGATGCGCTGATAACAGTAAGGTAAAAATATATTGCGGTAGGGCAAATTGTTATAGAGGAGGTGAAGCTTGGAAAGAAAATTAGTAAAAAGCTAAAAAAATAAAATGGAAAGGAATAAAAAATTATGTCAAATTCAGAAGGAATCGAAAATAGAGTAGAAGAATGGAAACCAAAAATACCAAAGGTACATCCGAAAGTTTGGGAGCCAGCAACATTAATTTTTGGAATAATTGTTGCTATATTAGGTGTAATGATTGGTTGTGAATTAATAACTAGGGTTGGAATTACACCAAATACTTCAGTTATAGGAGCGATAGTAGCCTTGCTTGTTGCAAGGATACCAATAACATTTTTAAGTAAGTTTAGAGATGTACATAAGCAAAATCTTCTTCAAACAGTAATTTCTGCGGGCACTTTTATAGGTGGAAATTGTATTCTTTTGCCTATTGGTATTTTATGGCTTTTTGGAAAGATTGAGTTAGTACCTGTAATGTTTCTTGGAGCTGTTATTGGATCGCTAATATCCATGACAATTATATATAAAGTATTTGATACCCCTGCATTTCCAGCAGATGGAATATGGCCTCCAGGCGTTGCAACGGCAGAGACTATTATTGCAGGAGATGTTGGAGGAAAGAGAGCTATTAATTTATTGTATGGAGGCATTGCTGGCGGGGTAGGTACTTATTTTGGAATACCAATGGATATATTTGGCGTTTGCTGGATTGGTAATATATGGGCGCTAACAATGTTTGCTGTAGGATTGCTTATTAGAGGATATTCAAAAATATTATTTAATCAAGATTTAATGGGAATTTACCTTCCTCATGGCTTAATGATAGGGGCTGGTTTAGTTGCTTTATATCAAATTATAAAAATTATGACACAAAAGAAAAATACTGAGGGAAAAGAAAAGCTAACCTATTCTAGAAATGCGAGCGATTTAAAAAAAGGTTTTGGAGCAGGTTTCGGATTCTATTTGCTAGGTGCTATAATTATTGCGTTTTTAGGTGGATTATATACTAAAATGTCAACAGGTCAATTGATTGGTTTTTTGCTTTTTACGGGTTTTGCAACAATTGCAGCAGCAACAGTTGTTGGACTTGCAGCAATGCATGCAGGTTGGTTTCCGGGGTTTGCAACTGCCTTAATATTTCTAGTACTGGGGATAGTATTAGGTTTTCCACCTCTAGCTTTATGTTTTATGGTAGGATATATAGCGTCCATTGGAGGGGCATATGCAGATATGGGCTATGATTTAAAGGCCGGATGGATTTTAAGAGGAAAAGGGGCAAATCCAGCATTTGAAATGGAAGGTAGAAAACAACAGTATTGGGCAGAACTTCTTGGTTTAATAGTTGCAGCAGTATTTGTTTTAACATTTTATAAGGGCTATTTTACAAATGATCTTTTTCCGCCCGTCAGTAGAGTGTTTGTAACAACTATTAATGCTGGGACAACTGCTGGGATAGCAAAATGGCTACTAATATGGGCAATACCCGGTGCCATAATACAATTTATTGGTGGGCCAAAGAGACAGTTGGGAATTTTATTAGCTACGGGCTTACTAATTAATTATCCAATAGCTGGGTGGACTGCGGTAGTTGCTCTTATTACAAGAGCTATTTTGTTGAAAAAATACGGTAAGGGTATTGAAAATCCAATGTACATTCTAGCAGGTGGCTTTATCGCAGGATCCGCCATTGTCTCATTCGGAACGGGAACAATCAAGGCATTGGTGCGAAAAGTCTGAAGAATTTGAATAATGACCCCCCACAATAAAGTGGGGGGTCATGTAAACGCTTTTAGAAGTGAAGTATAGACTTGTTTAAAAAGGAGGGAAAGAGATGCAAAAAGTAAAGATCGGCCTTATTAGAGTAGTATCATTTGAGGACAAAAAATTAATTGAACTTCATGGAAGATTGATAGAAGAGTATTTTCCATCTCTGCAACTTATTTCCAGATGTATAAAGAATCAACCAAAGGGGATATACGATGAAGAGACTAAGAAAATAGCGATTCCAAAAATCATTGAACTTGGTTCACAAATTGAAGAAGAGGAAAAAGTCAAAGCAATTATCGTTAGCTGTGCAGATGATCCCGGCGTAAAAGAATTGAGGAAGTTGCTGAAGATCCCGGTTATTGGTGCAGGAAGTTCTGTTGCTGCCCTCTCTTTATCTTATGGTGATAAAGTTGGGACATTTGGAATCACAGAGCAGGCTCCTCCAATAATGAGAGAAATTTTAGGCAAACATTTAGTAGCAGAAACAAAGCCGGAGGGCATCAAGACAACTTTAGACCTGATGACTGACGAAGGGAAAAGAAAAGCATTCGAATCTATCAAATATCTCAAAGAAAAGGGAGCCAAGGTTATAGCTCTTGCCTGCACTGGCTACTCAACAATAGGAATTGCTAATGATCTAGAAAAAGAAGTAGGAATACCGGTTTTGGATGCTGTTATTGCCGCTGGCCTGTTCGCATGGCATTTTACAAGGGGGTCATCAATATGATAGAGATAGATGAAGAGATTGTAAAAAATGCAGTCTTAGGAGGTACCCTTCTTGGAGGAGGAGGTGGAGGAAGTCTGAAAGAAGGAGAGAAATTAGGAGAACTTTCATTAGCCGTGGGCATTCCTACTTTGATTAGTTTAGATGAGTTGCAAGATGATGCAATTCTGGTTACTGTTTCTGCAGTTGGAGCTCCTGCTGCTAAAGAGCAGTATCTCAAGCCTATACATTATGTTAAAGCGATTCAGCTTATAGAAGAAGCAGGGGTGAAAGTTGATGGACTTATAACCTGTGAAAATGGTGGACTTGCTACACTGAATGGATGGTTTCAGTCAGCTGTGCTGGGGATCCCAGTTGTTGATGCCCCCTGCAATGGAAGGGCACACCCCACCGGATTAATGGGTTCTATGGGGCTTCATAAGAGTAAAGGCTATGTTTCAAAGCAAGCTGCAGTAGGAGGGGATCGAGATAAAGATAGATATTTAGAAATATATGTAGCTGCAAATATAGTTGAGGCATCCAGAATTATTAGACAGACAGCAGTATCAGCTGGAGGCTTAGTAGGTGTAGCCAGGAATCCAGTAACCGTTAAATATGCCCGAGAGAATGCCGCTGTAGGAGGGATAAGCCAGGCTATTAAGCTTGGAAAGATTATGCGAGAAGCTAAAGGAAAAGGTCCTGAATATATGATAGAAATGGTCTTAGAATTTCTGGGAGGTAGAAAAGTAACGGAAGGAAAAATTCAAAATGTAAAGTTAAAGACCATAAGTGGATTTGATGTAGGAAATATTACGGTAATAGATGAAAAGGAACTTTATAAATTGACATTTTGGAATGAATATATGTGTCTGGAGAATAAAGGGCAAAGAATTGCAACTTTTCCTGACTTAATAGCCACGATTAACTTAAAAACTGGACTCCCTCTACCAACAGCAGAGGTGAGAGAGGGCCAGAGTGTTGCAATTTTGCATGTTCCAAGACAAGAGCTGAATCTTGGGTCAGGAATGAAGGATCCAGAAATATTTAAACAGATAGAGGAAGCAACGAATAAACAGATTATAAAATATTCTTTTTTTTGGGGGTAATTAAATGTTACATCAAGTATTAGAGGTATTTGAACTTTTAGATAGTAAATATATAAATGGGCAGAAAATTGCGGATTTTTTAAAAGGAAGGGGATTAGAAAAAATTGAGGTACAGAAAATAAGTGAAAATGCAGGCTCGACAGATTTTATAAAAATAATAGTTCCAGGGACTAATGGAAAACAGAAAGGAGGAGAGGCTCCTACTCTCGGAATTATTGGGAGGCTCGGAGGAATAGGCGCAAGACCGGAGCGTATTGGTATAGTCTCCGATGCTGATGGAGCAGTTGCAGCTATTTCTTGCGCTTTAAAACTCGCGGATATGCAAAAAAATGGAGATATATTAAATGGGGACGTAATTCTATCAACTCAGATTTGCCCAAATGCACCTACACAACCTCATGAGCCTGTTCCTTTTATGGGTTCCCCTGTCGATATGGAGACTATGAACAGGTCTGAAGTAGATTCAAATATGGATGCTATATTATCTATAGATGCAACAAAGGGGAATAGAATAATAAATTTTAGAGGTTTTGCAATTACTCCTACTATAAAAGAGGGATATATTTTAAGAATAAGTGAAGATCTATTAAATATAATGGAATGGACTACAGGTAGATTCCCTAAGATTGTTCCCATAACCACTCAAGATATTACTCCCTATGGAAATGGTTTATTTCATGTGAATAGCATAGTTCAACCTTGTGTAACTACAAGCGCTCCGGTTGTTGGCATTGCAGTAACTACAGAGATGCCTGTTCCTGGATGCGCAACAGGAGCTAATCACGAAATTGACGTGGAAGAAGCTAGCAGGTACTGCATAGAAGTGGCTAAAGCATTTACAGAAGGAAAATGTAGCTTCTATGATAAGGAGGAGTTTGAACTTATCGTAAAACTTTATGGAACAATGAAACATCTCCAAACTTTAGGGAGGGGGGGTAGATGAAAGTTCAGATTGCTCTTACAGTCAATGAATCTAAGAGAATAATAGCTAAGGCGGTTGTTTCTCTTCCTGAAATAAAAAATGCCTTAGAGGAAGGAAAGATCTTGCTCAAGGGTGGGACTACCGTATCAGCTATAGCTGAAGAGCTGGTAGGAATCCCGCTGAGAATATGTGGAAGGATAAGTAAGCGGGGGACAGTTTCTTCTCAAATTATATCGGTGAAACACCCGCACAGTATTCTTCTAGAGAAAGGAAAGATAAAGAATATAGATGATAACATAGTTGAAGTGGTAAAGAATCTTGGGAGAGGAGATATCATAATAATAAGTGGAAATGCTCTGGACTCTCAGAAAAATGTGGGAATGATGGCGGGATCAGTTTCAGGAGGAAATCCAGGGATAGCTGTTTCTGGAATGTTATCTGAGGGAGCCGAGGTAATAATACCTATCGGACTTGAAAAGTTAATCCTGGGAACTATTAGAGATGCATCGATTATAGCTGGAAGAAAGGATGTAGATGTCTCTTATGGCATGGCTGTAGGATTAATTCCTCTATATGGTAAAGTTGTTACCGAAAAAGATGCAGTAGAAATCCTTGCTAAGTTAAATTGTACAGTTATAGGTAAGGGAGGAATATTGGGAGCAGAGGGATCAACGGTAATGGTTGTAGAAGGATTGGATAAAGAGGTTAAGAAAATATTGAAGGTTATAAAAGAAGTAAAAGGAGCCGATATTAGCGGACAAAAAGAGAGCTTGGAAGAGTGTAAGAGAGGGAATTTAAGTTGTAAAAACCATCTCGCATGTATATATTTGGGAGGTGTTTGAAATGAAGATTGGTACTCTAACCATTGGCCAGTCACCAAGAATGGACATTATTCCGGAATTAAAAAAAGCTATAGGATTCGAAGTTGAAATAGAAGAACGAGGAGCTTTGGACGATCTTACATGGGAAGAGGTTAAGGATTTATATCCTGGGCCAGATGACTATATTTTAGTTACCAGAATGAGGGATGGAAAAGAGGTCAAGATAGCTGAAAGACATATAGTTGAAAGAATGAAGAAATGTATAGATGATTTGGAAAGAAGTGATGTCGACTTTATAATACTTCTGTGCACAGGGGAATTTCCAAAGGAAATAACATCTAAGAAGCTAATTTTAAAACCAAGTAAGCTATTGGAGAATATATTGAGAGGTATACTCCAAGAAGGTGTGATAGCAGATATAGTTCCTTCAGCCGGCCAGATCTCCTTAATGGAAGAAAGATGGAAAAGAACTAATCCAAATCTGAAAGTTATTGTTGAAACTGTTTCTCCATATACCGGAACAGATGCAGAAATAGAAAAAGTTGCGGAGAAGATTGCGAAAACAGATGCAAATTTAGTGATTCTTGATTGTCTTGGATTTAATAAAAAAGTAAAAACAATTTTTCGAAAAATAACGAGAAAACCAGTTTTACTTCCTAGAACTTTATTAGGTAGGATAGCAGGAGAATTGATAGAGAGATGAATTTAATGAATATTGATAAAATTGTAGAAAAAATTTTAAAAGATTGTCTTGATGTAAAACCTAGGGAAAATATTTTAATAGTTACCGATACAGAGAAAGAAAACATTGGTAAGGCAATATTTAAAAAAGCAATTCAAAGGGGACTAGAAACAACTCTCGTTATAATAAAACCTATGGGAAGGCATGGTAAAGAACCTCCAGAAGCAGTTTCTGAAGCGATGAAAAAGTGTGATGTTGTTATTTGCCCAACTAAATTTTCTTTAACCCATACACAAGCTAGAAAGATTGCTTGCGAACATGGTGCTCGGGTAGTTACAATGCCTGGAATAACCGAAGATATGTTTTTAAAAGGTGCTATGACAGCTGATTATAAGAAAATAGCATTCTTCACAGATAAATTAGCAGAAATTTTAACTACAGCCAAAAAGGCTAGGATTGAGAAGGAAGATGCGGTTCTTGAAATGTCATTAGAAAACAGAAAAGGTATTTCAAGTAATGGCCAATACTTTAAACCTGGCTCTCACGGGAATCTGCCAACTGGCGAAGCATATATCGCTCCGGTAGAAGGAACTGCGAATGGGAGAGTAATAATTGATGGATCAATTGCCAGTATAGGACTTGTAAAGGCACCACTTGAAGTTAAAATAGAAAATGGTTATGCAGTCGATTTTGCAGGTCCAGATGCAGATAGATTAAGAGAGATTTTAGGAACAAAAAAGGAAGCAAGGAATATTGCAGAACTTGGTATTGGAACAAATCCACAAGCTCGTCTAATAGGAAATATACTTGAAGATGAAAAAATCTATGGGACAGTCCATATTGCATTTGGAGATAACTCAACTTTTGGAGGCAATACTCGAGCTGGAGTTCATATAGATGGTATAATATTAAATCCTGTGCTTTATATAGATGACAAACTTATTGTTAAAGAAGGGAAAATTCTGATCTAATAATTTAATCTACTTCAAAACCCTTTCTATTTTGCTATTTGTTTAAGGTGCATGCGCTCAAGTACATCTATATATTATATCTGATATCTAATTTCGTTCCTCTTTTTTTTAAATCTGTATGATAGGGAGCATTCTTGGACCGTATCATTAAGGCGGGTCAGTTATATCAGTTACTATTAACGGAGCATTTACCATAATCGAGAGAGAAGAGCATTAAATTAGTATCAATTTTGTGAAGAATATATTATAAGGGCTTATTTAGTGAAGGCAATAAGAGAAAATTGGCGATTCCCGGATGAATAATGTTAGTTAAATTTCGAAAGTGCACTATTTAAGAATCAAAACTGTACCAAACTAAGGTCAGAATTTTTAGCTTTTTGTTGTAAAGAAGTTCAGATTCCTTTGAGATAAATAATAAGTAAATTCTTAATTTAATTCTTGACAGATACTAATTATTTCTTCTAACTTTTGATACACCTTTTCAGTTTCCTCACTCATGCAAAAAGTTCGAAAATCGTTTTGCTGGGGGAGCCAGACATTCCAAGCCCTTTGGCCTTTTGCTGAAGGGCTTTTTTATTTTTTAAAAGATTTGTAGTATAATGAATATAGAAAAATTTTATCCTAATGTAAGAGGTGGCAAGTGACACTGTAAGACAATTAAGT
>JAHIPR010000046.1 GCA_018903015.1 bacterium | reverse complement strand
GTTCCGAATTTTTTTTGAGCTGTTTCAGCAATGGGAAATAAATATATTTTATTTGAGATATTAGGAACCTCTGTTACTAATGTAGAATCAGCAACCAAGATACCGTCTTTATTTAGATTTTTGACATATTTATCGCAAGCAGTCTGAGTTAGAGCTAAAAGGATATCTGATTTTATCACTTTAGGATAATCTATAGCACCATTACTTATAACTACTTCAGACCTGCTAGCTCCTCCTCGGGCTTCGGGTCCGTAAGACTGGGTTTGAACCGCTTCTTTTCCATCATATATGCCGGCTGCTTCGGCTAAAATTATTCCAGCCAAAATTAGCCCCTGACCTCCGGAACCACTTAAACACATTTCGATTCTTTCTTTCATTACTTATTGCCTCCCCTTTCCTGAGCTTTTTTGATAATCTCTTCATATAGTTCAGTATAGCCTGGTCTATCTTTGCTTAAAAACTCGCCTATAGCATATTTTTCCTTTTTTTCATCAGGGGAAAGCCCTTCCCATACTTTTTTGGAAACAGTTATATCTTTTATCCACTTTAACATCTCTACCGGCGATTTCATTTTGTTCATCTTGCCGTAAGATATTGGGCAATCGGATATCATCTCTACTACCGAAAATCCTTTTTTGTCTAAAGCTTTTTTTATTAAAGAGGTTGATTGCCGAGGATTATAAACCGTCCCTCGGGCTACATAACTTGCACCCGCTGCAATCGCCAGTTCAACTAAATCAAAAGATTGGTCAATATTCCCATAAGGAGCAGTAGAACCAAACTTTCCAGTTGGAGTAAGAGGCGAATATTGACCTCCGGTCATTCCATAAATCATATTATTAATAATTATAGCGGTTAAATCGATATTACGCCGTGCTGCGTGAATAAAATGATTTCCACCAATTGCTGAACAATCTCCATCTCCCATAACTACAATTACCTTTAAATCAGGATTAGCCATTTTTATACCAGTAGCGAAAGCTAAAGCTCTCCCGTGAGTGGTATTCATAGTACAAAAATCTAAATAACCGGTAATTCTGCTGGAGCAACCAATACCAGAAACCGCTACAATTTTATCTTTATCCCAACTTAAATCATCTATAGCTCTTATTATAGCTCCTAATACAATGCCATTTCCGCATCCCGGACACCATATATTGGGAAACATCTCTTTTCTAATATACTCATCAATTACCGTCTTCATTTCCTTATCTCCTCCCGAATCTTCCCTAATATCTCTATAGGATTAATTAATTCACCATCTACCCGGCCATAAGGTTCAACTCTACATTTTCCTTGAGCAGCTCTCTCTATTTCTAAAACCATTTGACCTAAATTCATTTCCGGAACTATAATTAAATCTACCTGTTGAGCCAATCTGTTTACTTCTTCAAAGGGGAAGGGCCAAATGGTCAATAATTTTAATAATCCCACTTTTAGTCCTTCTTCTCGGGCTAATTTTACCGTTCTCTCAGCAGCTCTTGCCACTGAACCATAGGCAATTAAAGCAATTTTTGCATCATCTAAAGAATATTTTTCGTAAATTATTATATCTTTAATATTCTTCTGAATCTTATTATGTAAACGCCTTATAAAAGCATCTATTTCCTGGGAGTTAGAAGTGGGTAAACCTTTATAATTATGAATCAAACCGGTTATATGATAACGATATCCTTCTCCAAAGTTGGCCATAGGAGGAACTCCGTCTTCATCAGGTTTAAAGGGTGAATATTCTTCTGGGGAGACAGTAGGTTTTTTTCTGTTTATCACTTCAATATTTTCCGGGGCAGGTATCTCTACCTTTTCCCGCATATGGGCAATTACTTCATCAAGGAGTAAAATAACTGGAGTTCTATATTTTTCGCTAAAATTAAATGCTTTGATAGTTAAGGTAAGTATCTCATTAACGGTGGAAGGTGCGAGGGCTATAATGGGGTGATCTCCATGTGTTCCCCATCTTGCTTGCATCATATCACCTTGAGAGGGTTTAGTGGGTAACCCGGTGCTTGGCCCTCCTCTTTGAGCGTTAACTACTACGCAGGGTATTTCGTTAATAATAGCAAAACCTAAATTTTCTTGTTTCAAGCACATTCCGGGACCCGAAGTAGCAGTCAGAGATTTTAGCCCAGCTATAGAAGCCCCAATTACTGCTGCCATACTGGCAATTTCATCCTCCATCTGTATAAATTTCCCGCCAATTATAGGTAATTTACGCGCCATATTTTCAGCTATCTCTGAAGAGGGAGTTATGGGGTAACCGGCAAAAAATTTAACTCCGGCTAATAATGCTCCTTCGGCACAGGCTTCGTTTCCCTGTAATAATTTTATATTTTTTTTCTTTTCTAAATTATTCATCTTTCTCTTCCACTCCTTCTACTGTAATAGCAAAATCCGGGCATCTCAATTCACAAAGGCTGCATTTTATACAAGCATCAATATTTTCAGGGATAGGCTTCCCTTGATCATCAGGGACTAATACATCCTTAGGACAAAATTCAACACAAATACCACATGATTTACACCATTCTCTACGAACTGATATCTTTACTGAATTATTTTGATAAACTTCTAATATTTTTTCCTGCTTCATATCTTTTGTAACATACCTCCTTCTCTTTTAATATCTAAAATGGCTAATTTTAACATACTCATAGAACCTTTATCGGGAACATAAACAAACTCAATGAGGGGAATTTGGGGAGAAATTAATTTTTCTACTTCTTTCTTTCTCCCAGGAGAAGTTATTACTATATCTGTGTTAATCAAAAATTTCTTTACTTCATCTTTATCATGAGAGATGGTAAATTTAAAACTTGAGAATTTTATTCCTGCTTGTTTTATAGATTGGAAAACCCTTTGGGCAAACTTATCGGTAATACATACCAAACCAATACTTTTCTCTTTGGAAGATAAATGAGCAATGCTTACCATAGTTTCCATTAGAGGATCTAAAGCAATGGCGAGAACCCTCTGTCTTTGATCGGCAAGAAATTTTTTAACTTCATCAGAGTGAAAAAAGGTAGTAACTACCAAATCTATAGATTTGATTTTTTCTCTAAAAATGTCTGGTTCTTTATAGATCTCATCTATTAATATGGGAATTATGGAAATGCCTGTTCCCAATTCTATCCCTTTGGAAAAAAAATACAATTGTTCCTGATTACATTCAATAAAAGCTATGTTAATATTTTTTAATAATTTTTCCTTTTCTTCTATTTTCTTATCTATTATTTTTTTTAATTCGCCTAACTCAAAATTTAACTCCAAGGCTTCATTAATAGTAACATCAATAATCTCCTCTATTTTTGATAGATTATTATTCGTTTTAGATTTGGTAAACTTAGAGGTTTTCGAATTAGGAAAAGTTCCCCGCCCCGGGATAGATAATATTATATTCTCCAAGACTAATTCTTTGTAGGCCATACTTACTGTATTTCTGCTAACCTGCAAACTTTCTGATAAATCTCTTTCGGTAGGCAGTTGCTCCCCTTCCTTTAAATTTCCATCTTCTAACAATTTCTTAATCTGGTGTTTTATCTGAATATATAAAGGAATCCCGCTCTTCTTATCAATCTCAATTTTCATAAAAGACTTCCTCTTTAAAATGATAAATTTTTATTCTAATATTGGACTAATGGACTGATTGATTAATCTTTTTAAAGGATAACATAAATTTTAAAAAAATCAAGAGCTTTAAAAATTAATTGTCACATTATGATGAAATTTAATTAATTTATATTTATTTTGTGATAGGTAATAATATCATGTAGCGGAGAGTATTTAGCATATAGCGGGACATATGGGAAAAGTAATAAAAAATCAAAAATAATTTTCTAGTATTAATAGAAGTATCGATACTGTTTTTCGTATTATCTTTTATATCATCTCCTATGGTCAATTTTTCTTCTTGGGAGTTTGTTTAATAGTAATACCAAATTGACTTGTATTCTTCAATGTTTTCTCCTCTTTTGGCAAGTTCCTGGAGATATTTATGAATAGGAAGATCTTTATAGATATATGGCTCAACTGAAGCTATGCCCTTTTCCCAGGGATGCCACAAATATATTCTCTGCCCCTCTTTGTTTAATCCTATCAGTTCTCTATCCTGCCAAGCCCTAATGTGATTTTTACCCAATCGAGGGACATTAAAGACCGGTTCATCAGTCCTGAATTGACCGGGTAATAATCGAGCTTCCTCTTCTCTTTCCTGCCACAGACGGGCAACAGGAACAAGATAATCTTCAGTTTCTTCTTTCCCTTTAGGGTAAAAAGTATAATAAGGATCTACTCCTGCCTTCTTCATCGCTATCCTCGTCGCTACATTCTGGAACCTCCTGCTGGTTTCTAGAGTATACACTAACTGATTGTAAACGTAGATACCCTGTCTTCTAAACTTCATCACTGCCTCAGCTAATTCCGGAGTAACTTCAGAGGCTCCTTCAATATGGGTAACAACGCAGACATTTCTCTTCCCCGGTTTTAAATAACTCCCGATTAATTTGGTTAATTTATCGGTTATCCTCATAGGAAGAGTTACGGGAATTCTACTTGCCCATCTTATGTTTATTACATGTTCCATCTGGCATAATTTATCCATGATGTATTCTATTCGTTCATCACCTAAAGCTAAAGGGTCTCCACCGGTAATTAACACATCTTTCATGGAAGTATGTTTAGCAAACCAATCTAAAGCCTTATCTAATGACTCCTTACTAGACATTGCTTCAGGCATCATTGGTCCGGTTATTTCCCAATTCCTTTGACAGTAGACACAAATTTGCGGGCAGGTATCATAAGGCTTTAAGATAGATATCATTGGATATCTTCTAGTAATTAATTCTTCCGGTGAGGTGTCCTGCTCACCCATAAAATCAAAGTAATATGCTCTTTCTTTACGATGTTCTTTCATTAAGGTTACATAATGTATGGGAGGGATGACCTGGGATCTTACTTGGTAATCAATTTTCCTATCACTACGGGAAAAATCGAATAAAGAAAGATAGCAAGGGGTAATACCAAAAGGTATCTTATTTTCTATAGCAATCTCTATAGCTTTAATATCATCGTCAGCAAGAGGAATTAATTTCTGGAGATGCTTTAAGTCTTCTTTATCCTGAAAGATATGTTTTAAATGCCAGCGATAATCGTTCCAATCATCTATGGTTGCTCCAAAATAATCTAATATTTTCTGACGATTTTCTTCTCTTTCTTTAATCAGCTTGTCATCACACCCGGAAGGATATCGGTTAATAAAATTATGAACTTTTTCGTAAAGTTTATCCAAATAATTTGAACGAGCTATTCCTGCTTCTCTCCCTTTAATTTTGGCAAAATCTACTATTTTAACACCATCTTTTTCCAGTAATGGCCTTAGCCATCCTGAAGAAATACCTGCTTTGCCCTTCATAGCTTTAAAAAGGTGAATAAATTCCTCCAAAAAACCATCGCTCACTTCTTCGGTTATCTTTTGATTATCTTTAGTTAGACCTCTCAAATGATCTAAAGTACTAAAACCAGCGATTTTTTCATTTCGAAAGGAAATAAGGTTATTGAATACCTCTATGGATTCTAAAGCAGCAGCATATTCTAATTTATGTAAAACTTCCTCACCTTCTCTATATTTCCATTCTAAGTCTTTAGAAAATTCAAAAAGATTTTTCCTCGCTTCTTCTAAGTCTTCACTTTTTTTTAATATCTTATAAATTTCTGAATTTTCCCTCCATAATTCTTTGATTAAATTTTTATTCATTTTAATTTTTACACCTCTCCTCCGAAAAATTATTTATCGTGCATATCTCGGTAAACTGTTTTATTTCGGCTAGTTAAGCTTGGGGGAAAAGCACACCTTCGGCAATAGTTATTGTTTTGGTTTTCTTTTTTGGCGCCCATCTCATTTTTGTATATTGTAAGGCATGATGGAAAAACCGTATGGTGTTTTTTAGCAAATCTTTTGGTTAATATCAATTAACTTTAAAAAAGCAGGAATTGTATTGTTTTTATGTTGAATGCATATTTTCTATCTACTATGTTTTATTATATAATAAATACTACTTATTGTACAAATTAAAATCTTCTTTTATAACTTTTGCAAAAAGCAAAGGGTTAGACGCGTCTTTAAAATACACCTAACCCTTTGCTTTTTCTCATATTCGATTTGCTAATTTTATTACTTTTTATTTTTAATAAGATATTATTTTCAAATATTTACTTTTACCCAATTTTACTATCTACTATTTCCAGCACTTTTTCTTTCTGTCCTTTTTCTTTAAATAATATTTCTTTTATAAAAGAGGAAAGTTCTGTTCTTACTTTCTCATCTTTAATCATTCTCAAATTTATCTTCACATTTAATATGGCGCTCTCCAATGCTGCTTCTGCCATTAAGACAGCGACTCCCGCATCGCTTACCACATTAATATTACCTTTTTCAGCAACTTCTTTAGAAAGACTCAGTATGTCCAGACATTTGTAAGCTACTTTAAGAGGAACTTTTGCTGCTTTAATTAGTGATTCTTGTATCTTCTCTGCCCTTATCTTTTTTTCATCTTCAGTCTCTTTAGGCATCTTGTAAGTAGCCATAAAATTATTAAAAACTTTAACATCTTCTTCTATTAATTGACTTAATTCATAGCGCAATTTTTCCGAAGAGCTTATAATTTTCTTAATATCTTCTTCTACATCTTCATATTTCTTCTTGCCTATAGTTAAATTGCCAACCATAGAAATTAAAGCTGCTCCCAGTGCACCAGCTAATGCAGCTACACTCCCACCACCAGGAGTTGGTGAATTAGAAGCTAATTCGTCCAAAAAATTGTTAATTTTTTTGTCGATTAACATTAATCTACCTCCTTAATTTATTAGTATATAGTATTAGGCATAGCGTATAGCGGGTAGCGTTTAGCGTATAGTGTGAAAGGCTAAAAACTTAAAGCGAAAAGCTAAAAACCATAATTCAAAATTCAAAACTTTTTCCAATTTCTTCTTTCTTTAATATATGCTAAATGCTATATGACTAATAACATTTTAACTCCTAGATTCTGGATTCTGGCTTCTATTTTTTTATTCTTTTTTTATCAATTCAGGATTTTCGTTTTTTATATATTCTATTAATTTAGTTAAATCGATAGTATTAATTAATACCTTTCTGCCCTTCCACCCCCTCATAAAATATACTATAGATTTTTCTGCACCCTCTCTAATCTCTACAGAGTTCATTTCTTTAAAATTAAGTCTATCTTTTCTTTTCATTAAAAATAAAGTCGTAGTAGTTATCACTATTCCTTTATTATTAATAATTATTTCAGTTTTATTAGACACAACCAATATAAAGAAGAAACCTAAAACTAATAAAATGGTTTGATGGCTGATAACCCCCCATATTATTAAAATAACTCCCACCAATAAAGAAGAATGTTCCAACCACTTCTTGGTTTCTTTAGGATTATAAGTTTTAATCATTCTCCACTCCTTTAAGCTAATGCACTGGTTTGCCGGTAGCCAGTTTGCCTGTTAACCGTTTGAATAATTAATGAAAAGATGAGAAGAAGTAACCAACCCGTATCAACAACAGCTCAAGAACCATTATTTGTTACTTGTGGATGAACCTGCCCTACCTTAGCTACATAATTTAATCTTTTTTCTTATTCTTTAAGTAAGCTTCAATAAAGCAATTTATTTCGCCATCCATAATTACCTGTAAGTTTCCACTTTCCACTTCTGTTCGATGGTCTTTCACCATTTGATAGGGGTGAAATACATAAGAACGTATCTGGCTTTCCCAGGCAATGTCTTTCTTTTTACCTCTAACCTCTTTTAAATCTTTTTCTTTTTCTTGCTGGTAATTTTCAAACAATCTTGCCCGTAAAATTTTCATTGCAGTCATTTTG
>JAHIPR010000325.1 GCA_018903015.1 bacterium | reverse complement strand
TTTCTCTTAAATCGTGCAATAGAGCAGCCCTCTTAACTTATAAGAAATGGCGGAGAGAGAGGGATTCGAACCCTCGGAGCAGGCCTTAACCCGCTCAATTGCTTAGCAGGCAACCACCTTCGGCCACTCGGTCATCTCTCCGTTTAAAAGTATAACATAATATTTTTTTTCAGGCAAGAGAAACCGATAAATATAGTATCGAGTATCAAGTATATAGTAAAGAAAAGAAAGAAAACAGAAGATTAGTTAGTTGGTTAGCCCACTAATCGTAGGACAGGCGTTCCCCGTTTTCACGGACAGGCCCGCCTGTCTATGAATTATAAAAGAAGGGCACAATTCATTGTGCCCCTACACCTAAATCCTATCTTTTTTCTCTTTCTTAACTCGATACTCGATACTATATACTCGACACTTTTCCTTCTAACTTGCGATAAACATTAAAATATATTAGAATATGCTAAGTAAAATTTAAACTTTTGTAACTTTAGTTCAAAGTAAAGGAGAAACTGAAAAGGTGAAGCAATATCAATATAATGTAATTGTAGTAGGTGCCGGCCATGCTGGTTGTGAAGCCGCTCTGGCTGCTGCCAGAATGGGGGCAAAAACACTCCTTATTACTTCCAATATAGACAATACTGCCCTGATGCCCTGTAATCCCTCTATAGGAGGTCCGGGCAAAGGACATGTAGCCCGAGAAATTGATGCCTTAGGCGGAGAAATGGCTAAAAATACCGATAAAGCTACTATTCATATAAGAATGTTAAACACCAGCAAAGGTCCGGCTATGTGGGCTCTAAGGGCACAGATAGATAAAAGATTATATACTCAGGAAATGATACATACTCTCCAAACCCAAATAAATTTAGATTTAAAACAGGAGATGGTAACAAAATTAATAGTAAATAATTACCGGGTAGAAGGAGTAATAGTTAAAAGTGGTTTAGAATTTTCTTCCCCCACGGTAATTTTAACTAACGGAACATTTTTAAATGGTAAAATTTATATTGGAAAAACTACCTATTCAGCGGGAAGAGCCGGTGAACTTGCCTCAATTGGTCTGGCAGAAAATCTTAAAGAGCTGGGTTTTAAAGTCGGAAGATTAAATACCTGCACTCCTCCTCGAATAGATAGAAGAACGGTTGATTTCTCCAAGATGAAAGAACAGAAAAGTGCAGATATTCCTCTGTCTTTCTCTTTTGAAAACAAAGTGAAGATATATAAGGATTTTTCGGTATTTATGACCCGCACCAATCAGAAAACTCATCAGATAATCCAAGATAATATCCATAGAGTGCCCCTCTCTAATGGTACCATCCAAAGTGCAGCTATCAGATATTGTCCCTCTATAGAAAATAAGATAATTAGGTTCCCCGAAAAAGAATCTCATCAGATATTCTTAGAACCGGAGGGATATAATACTGAAGAAATATATTTACAGGGATTTTTTACCAGTCTACCTGCTGATGCCCAGCAGGAAGCTTTGCACACTATTGAAGGCTTGGAAAATTGTAAGATTATCCGCTATGGATATGCTATTGAATATGACATCATATATCCTAATCAATTAAAATACTCTTTAGAAACCAAAGAAATTAAAGGATTATTTTTAGCCGGACAGGTTAATGGAACCTCGGGATATGAAGAGGCAGCTGAACAAGGATTGCTGGCGGGCATAAATGCCGTACAGCTGTCACGCAATAAGAAGCCCTTAATCCTGGACCGCTCAGAAGCTTATATTGCTGTAGAGTTAGATGATTTAGTTACAAAAAGCGTGACTGAGCCGTACCGTTTAAGAACCGGACTGGCTGAATATAGACTTTTATTAAGACAGGATAATGCTGATTTAAGACTTACTCCTTATGGATATAAGATGGGGTTAATCTCAGAACAAAGATATAAAAAATTTCTGAAGAAAAAAACACTGGTTGAACAAGAAAAGGAAAGATTAAAGGAAGTAATAATTCATAGCACCCAGAAAGTAAATGAATTACTAAATAAATTGGGCACTACCCCTCTATCTGAGGCAACAAATTTAGCTGCTTTGCTTACCAGACCTGAGGTAACTTACAATCAAACTACTTCTATCGATCCTAACAGACCAGAATTGCCTGCCGAAGTAACCGAGCAAGTTGAAATTCAAATAAAATACGCAGGATATATTAAACGACAAGAGATTCAGGTAAAAAGATTTAAGAAATTAGAGAATTATAAAATACCTAAAAATATCGATTTTTTTAATATGCATGGTATATCCCATGAAGGCAAGGAGAGATTTCTAGAAGTACAGCCAATTTCTTTGGGCCAGGCTAAAAGAATCCCCGGAATAACCCCTTCAGACATCGCCGCCTTAATGATAAATATTGAAAAGATAAAAAGAATGAAAAAATAGGACAGTCGAGCTTGTCCTCGTGAAAACGGGGAACGCCCGTCCTACTTTGGGCACGATACATCGTGCCCCTACTCCTGGCTTATGATTTTCTTCACGCGATACTCGATACGCAATACGATATACTAACGACTAATATGTCTTGTATTTTATATTTTCCTTACACTTATTACCCGCACCTATACGCTAAACGCTATACGCTTCACGCTAGGGTTATTCACTAACCACTAAATGTCCCGCTGCTTTTAAAGTGTTCTGCATCAGCATAACATTAGTTATCGGCCCTACTCCTCCGGGAACCGGGGTAATGATAGATGCTTTATCCAAGACTTCCTCGTAAGCTACATCCCCCACCAACTTTCCCCCTACCTCATTAGTCCCCACATCTATAATTATTACTCCCTCTTTTACCATATCCCGTATAATTATCTCTGGTTTTCCTACTGCAGCAATTAGAATATCTGCTTGACGAGTAAAGTAGCTTAAATCATTGGTTCGAGAATGACAGATAGTAAGAGTAGCATTGGCATACTGCTTTTTCTGGAGAAGTATGAGAGCCATTGGTCTTCCTACAATATTACTCCTTCCTACGATAACGGTATGTTTTCCTTCTACAACAATATTTTCTCTCTTCATTAATTCATATACTGCATAAGGCGTGCAAGGTAAAAACTCCGGTTTACCTAAAGCCAGTCTTCCCATATTTATAGGGTTAAAACAATCTACATCTTTGGAAGGGTTTACTGCTTCCTGGATCCGTTCCTGGTTTATATGCTTGGGAAGGGGTACTTGCACTATAATACCACTTACTTTTTTATTCTTATTCAAATTGTCTATGAGTTTTAAGAGTTCTTCTTCGCTAGTTTCGGAAGGCAAACTATGTTTTTCAAAGTCAATAGAAGCTCTTTCGCAGGATTTAGCAATCATCTTTACATAAAATAAGGATGCCGGGTCTCCTCCTGCAATGACTACTGCTAATTTAGGAGTTATTTTATATTTATTGATAAAATTTTCTACCTTTGCCTTTAAAGATTCATTAATCTCTTTAGCTATTCTTCTTCCATCAATAATCATGGCCATGATAAATGTTTCTCCTTTTTGTTATATTTTCTATAAATAGAGCCCATGGAAAACCATGGGCTCTATTTTTTTTTCATTTAATCTTAAATTTTTAGCAATTTGATTTTTTCAATGACTTTTTGTCTGCTCTTTTTTTTCACTTTTGCTAACTGCTTCTTTAATTATATATTTTGCTTTATTTTTTTCAATATTGCAAGCAACACTAATTTCACCTACTAATATCTTGCGAGCTCTCTCGAATAATCCTCGCTCTGTGGAAGATAATTTTTCTTCAGTACCTCGATGAGTATAATTTTTTACTACCTGAGCTACTTTTAAGATATCTCCACTATCAACCATTTCTGTTTGAGATCTTATCCTCTGCTTATAATTTTCATGCATTTCATCGTCTATTCTATCGCTTAACACGTTTAAAACGTCTGGTACAGTTTCAGGGTCAATAATATACCTTAAGCCAATTTCTTCAGCTTTATTTATTGGAACCATTAACGTCATTTCGTTTACCATTAATTTTAGAATATAGTATTTTTCTTTTTGCCCCAATACTTTCTTTTCTTCTATCTTTTCAATGTCTCCAACCCCAAAGGAAGGATGAGATACTTTATCACCGATTTTAAACATTATTTTGGATTTTTTAAACCCGTTACTCACTTCCTATCTTTTTATTTTTTGACATTATACCATTTTTTTACTAAAAATGCAAAAACTATCCTTCGTATCGGGGTTAGGGGAAGGATTAGGTTTATTTTCCTGAAGGAATTAGAAAGGAAAAATAATCATAATCAATCATTCATATAAAAGAAATTAATGTGAATAATTAGTAAAAATATAAGTATTAATTTTATCTAATCATCTAAAAAAATAAGTGACAGGCTACATAATGATTATTTTCGAAACATTTCAGTTCCGGCTCTTTTTCCTTACATACAGTTTTTACATAAGAGCATCTGGTATGAAATCGGCATCCGGAAGGAGGATTTACCGGACTGGGAACATCGCCCATCAAAATTTGACCTTTTTTTCTAAGTTTAGGATCGGGGATAGGTATAGCAGAAAGTAAT
>JAHIPR010000324.1 GCA_018903015.1 bacterium | reverse complement strand
GCTAAAGCATCTGGAGTAATGGTATATAAATTTGCCTTTGGTTTTGGACCAAGAATATTAGGATTTAGTAAAAACCAAACAGAATATCTAATCTGCTTAATCCCTCTCGGTGGTTATGTAAAAATGGCTGGGGAAATGGGGCAAGAAGATGTTAAAGAAACATCAGAAGAGTTATCCGAAAAACAAAGATTTGACAAGAAAACATTAGGAATTAGAGCATTAATAGTGGCCTTAGGTCCTTTTATGAATATTGTAACCGCAGTTGTTATATTTAGTCTTATATTTTTTATAAATGGAATTCCGGTAGTTACCAATGGTATATCGACGGTTATTGAAAATAGCCCGGCTGAACAAGCGGGCATACTTTCCGGAGATAAAATTGTCGCAATTGATTCGATAAAAAATGAAGATCCCAATAGAATTGCGAATATTATAAATAAAAGTTCAGGAGAAGAATTACAAATAACCTTAGATAGGGGAGGGGAGAATATTGATATTTTTGTAATTCCTGAATACGATGATAATTATAAAAAAGGATTAATCGGAATTACCTTTGAAATATCTGCCAAAAAGATTAATATTTTTTCAGCTTTTTCTAAGGGCTTAATTGCAACTGGAAATATTATAAGACTAATATTTTCTAATACAATAGAAATGATTACTGGAAAAGTTCCTCTGGAGATAGCCGGACCTTTAGGTATAGCTCAAATGACCGGAGAAGCAGCAAGACTAGGCTTTTTAAACCTATTATATTTTACGGCAATTTTAAGTATATTTATAGGATTGTTTAATCTTCTCCCTATTCCCATTTTAGATGGCGGGCATCTATTAATTTTAGTTATAGAAAAAATAAGAGGTAAACCGCTGGAACCTGAAAAGACAAGCTTTATGTACTTAATCGGAATATCTCTCATGATAATTATTTTTATCATTGCAACTTATAAAGATATTTTAAGAGTTTTTGTTAAGTAAAAAAAAGGAAAATTGTAAGCGATGTATATGAGAAGAAAGACCAGGAGCGTGAAGGTAGGTAACTTGGAAATTGGAGGGAATGCTCCAATTTCGGTTCAATCAATGACTAATACTGACACGAAGAATATATCAGATACAGTATCCCAAATAAAAAGAATGGAAAAAGAAGGTTGTGAGCTTGTAAGAGTGGCTGTTCCAGACTTAGAGTCATGTTATTCGTTACCCTTGATAAAAAAAGAAATTAGTATACCCTTAGTTGCTGATATTCACTATAATTATAAATTAGCCCTAAAATCTATTGAATTCGGTGTTGACGGATTACGGATAAACCCTGGAAATATCGGCAATAGTGAGAAAATTAAATTAGTTATAAAATCAGCAAAGAAAATGGATTTACCTATTAGATTTGGTATAAACTCCGGTTCGTTAGATAAAAATATATTGAAGAAACATAAAAAAGTAACTCCTCAAGCTTTAATAGAAAGTGCTGTAAATGTTATCAAGATATTAGATGAACTCAACTATCATAACATAATATTCTCCATTAAATCCACAGATATAATTAATACTATCGAAGCAAACAATATATTTTCCTCAAAATATGATTATCCTTTACATTTAGGGATTACTGAGGCAGGTCCACCTTTTCAAGGTATTATTAAGTCATCTGTGGGAATTGGCGCACTATTATCTCAAGGTATAGGTGACACTATTAGAGTATCACTGACCGGAGACCCCGTAGAAGAAATAAAAGTAGGGTATGAAATATTAAAGGCTTTACATCTTAGACAAAGAGGGCTAAATATAATTTCTTGCCCCACCTGTGGGAGATGCAAGGTAGACCTAAATAAAATTGTAAAAAAAGTGGAAAGGCAGATTCGCAATATCCATAAGCCATTAACTATTGCGGTTATGGGTTGCATGGTAAATGGTCTGGGTGAAGCAAAAGAAGCTGATATAGGGATTGCATTTGATAAAGAGAAGGGAGTACTGTTTAAAAAAGGTAAAGTATTAGGTAAATTTAATGACAAGATAATAATTAAAAGATTGATAGAAGAAATAAAAAAATAAGAGATATATTTATAAATAACAGAGTAGGCAAGAAACTAATATCATAATATTATAAGATAACTTTGTAAATTATTAGCTAATGAGGTTAAACTTTTGATAATGAAACTTATAGAAGAAATTAAAGAAACTGAAAATATTGCAGATAAAATTGTTAAAGAAGCTGAAAGTAAAGCGAATAGAATAATTAATGAAGCTTATCTGGAATCAGATAAATTAAAAGAAAAGGTTAAAAAAGAAACTCTTGAAGAAGGGAAATTAACGATCGAAAAAGAGGAAAAATTAGCAAAAAAAGAAGCGGATAACATCATTAATGACAGCATAAGAGAAAGAGAAGAGATATATAAAAAGGCGATAAAAAAAATGGATAGCGCGGTTAAAATTATAGTTAAGAGAGTAGAGGGGGAATAATGGCTGTTTGCAAAGTTAAAAAAGTTAATCTTTTCACCCATATTGAATTGAAGGATAAAATTATTGATGAACTTCAACAGGCAGGATGTATTCAAATAACCGATGTAACAGCTAAATTAGAGAAACCTGATTTATTAACTTATAAAGAAATTAAAACCGTAGAAATTGATTCTGCACTATCAGAAGTAAAATATTGTATCGATTATCTTTCTAATTATAAGGGTAAGGTAAAAAGGTTTAATAAATCATTAGATTGGTTAAGAAATGTATACGATTACGATAAATTATCACTTTTGTTTGCTCAGTTTGATTATAAAAAAATTCACAAAATGTGTAAAGAATTAGATGGTTCTTTAGCAGAATTAAAAAGTAGAGAAAATCATATCGAAGGCATAAAAGATCAATTAACAGAATGGAAAGAATTAAATATAAAAATACAGGATTTGGGAGGAACGAAAAATACCAAATTAATACTTGGTTTTATAGCCTCAAAAGGTTGTATTTCGTGTTTAGAGGAAATAAAAAAAATTGGAAAAGAAATTGATATTAAAAAGTTTGATGAAGACAAGAAACAATGCAAGATAATGATTATTTCTATCCCCGAATTCCACCTTTCAGTTAAAAAAGTTCTAAGTAAATATAATTTTGAATATTTTAAATTTCCACCTGAATTAAAAGGAACACCTTTAGAGGTTATAAAAAATATATCTGAAGAATTTAAGGATATTAGGGGAAAACGGGAAAAAATAGTAAAGGCAAGTAGAAAGTTGTATAAAAATAACTTATCTCTGTATATTGCTTTCGATCATCTATTTATTTCAAAGAATAAAAAGGATATAGAAAAATATTTTAAACAGACAAAAAATGTATTAATTCTTGAAGGTTGGATTTTAGAAAAAGATATCGATTCATTAAAGAAAAGATTATTCAAAAAATATCAAGAAATAGAAATATTTTTTAGTGATCCTAAAGAAAATGAAGATATACCAGTTGCATTGAATAATAATAAAATAATAAAACCTTTTGAAGTGATTACTGAACTTTATGGGATACCCAGGTATAAAGAATTTGACCCCACCCCTTTATTAATGCCTTTCTTTTTTATTTTCTTTGGTATGTGTTTGTCTGATGCTGGTTATGGTTTAATTATGGTAGGATTATTTTATTTTGCATCAAAAAAATTCAAAGGTGGAGGGATGGCTAAAAAATTATTTAACTTACTTATTTTGGGAGGGTTATCTTCTTTTATAATGGGAGCTTTCATGGGAAGTTGGCTGGGCAATACTCTTGATTTTTTACCACATCAAATTATATTTATCAGAAATATTTTATTGAATAAAATTGCTCTGATTAACCCCATAGATAATCCTATGCCTATATTAATTCTTTCCCTAACCCTGGGTTTAATTCAGATCTATACTGGAATTACCACAAAATTCATTGCCAATATTAAAAGTAAAAAACCTGTAGATGGTTTAATGGATCAGGGTTCTTGGCTATTATTAATTACTGGTTTTCTTATGTTAGGAATTGCCAATATGTTTCCCCTTTCTAAATTAATTTTCTATTTATCAAGATATATGATTATCGGGGGAATTTTGTCAATTATATTTACTCAGGGGAGGGCAAACAAAAACATTATTAAGAGAATAGGGACTGGTATTTTAGCTTTATATGGCATTACCGGATATCTTAGTGATGTTCTTTCTTACTCTCGATTATTTGCCCTCGGTTTAGCTACAGGTATCATCGCAGTAGTAGTAAACACTTTAGTATTATTAGTTAAAGATATACCATATATTGGTTTTATTTTTGTAATTTTAATTTATATTGGAGGGCATTTGTTTAATATTATAATAAGTGCCTTGAGTGCATTTATACATTCAGCTCGTTTACAATATGTAGAATTTTTTACTAAATTTTATCAGGGTGGGGGAACCGCTTTTATTCCTTTTAAGGTAGAGACTAAATATATAAAAATTCATACTAAAGAATAAATAACATTAAAGAAATCTTGAAGTTTGATATTTCAAATATTAATTTTAATAAGATATGTTTGCTAAAATATTTAAAGAATAATATTACATTTTCTAATATTTAAAAAATAGATACAATAAGGAGGAAAAAATGATTACACAAGGAGTAGTAATGGCTTTTTTAGGTTCTGCAATAGCCATCAGTTTAGC
>JAHIPR010000045.1 GCA_018903015.1 bacterium | reverse complement strand
GTCAAAGTTTTCAATTACTTTTCTCCGGGTGTATTCACTTGAACCACCGGTAAATTCCATTACTTTATATTTTTGTAAATTTTCATTTAAGTAATCTGCAGTCTCTTTAGATTCGGTAAACACGATTAATTTATTTCTCTTTAAGATAGGATGAGAAGAAAGGATATCTAAAAATTGGAGCAATTTAGGGTCACGGTCTACTGCGCTCCATATTTTTTGAATTTCTCTTAAAGTCTTTAAATCTTTTTCTAAGAGCTCTCTATATTTTGGATCAAACTCTTTGGATGAATATTTTACTGCTTTATCTTCTTCAATTAATTCTTGGATGGCTTCATCATTATCATTTTCCAGAAATTCAAATATTTTATTAATATATTTTTTACTAACATATACATTCCCCTTATCAAATTCTTCTAAGAATTTTTCATAAGAATGAATAAAACGATTGATGCTTTGTCGGAAGGCATAAAAACTGCTTTCTAGTCTTTTCACTAGAAGAATTTTCATAAATTTTCTCATATTCTTTTGAGCCAATTCTTCCGGTTGGGTAATTTCTCCGCGATAATAAAGTAGTGGAGTATAACGGCTATAATTAAAATCGAGGGCGACCATTTTGATAGTCTCAGTAAAAATCTTGTCCTCTTGATCGTTTAGTTGATAAAATACCGCTTCGGGTTTGGCAACTTCGGGAAATTTCAATTTTTGTTTTTCTAATTCTCGGGTAAAATATTTAATTACTTCTGACCTGGTTCGGCGTACCATCAGATATTTTAACACCTTTTCCCTGATCTCTCGGGAATTTTCTTTTACAGTTCTGATATATTCCGGATAATCTCGTTTGCGGTCTAATTTTTTTAATTTCTTTTCTAAATGGGAGAAAAATCTTTCTAAATTGGGAAGATTGGGAATTGTGCTTTTTTTGGATTTTTGAAATAACTTTAGTTGGCTTAAGATATCTTTGGGATAATTGTTGTAGGGAGTAGCGGTCACTAAGATAACTCTTTTGCCCCGGCAAATCCGAGCGAGCATTTCGTATGTAGTATTTGATTCATTGCGAAAACGGTGTGCCTCATCAATAAAGATATTTTTATATTTATCAGTACCCCTTTTGAGCAATTGGTCTAATTTGCCTAAGGATTCAAAATCTGCCTGTTCCTTAAAACCGGAAAAAATATTGGGCCAGGAACCAGGGCTGTCTTTATCTAAAAGCATGGGTGGAGCAATAACTAAGTGGCGGCCATCTAATTGCTGGGCTAAGAGGGCAGAGATATAGGTTTTTCCCAGACCTACTACGTCAGATATAAAAACACCGCCGTATTCCTGAAGGATTTTTTTGGCGTTTAAAACCGCCTATTCCTGATATTCAAGTTTCATAAAATCTTTGGGCACATATTTGTAGAATATTTCTTCGGCTTACTTGAGGTCGTCCTGAAAATATTCGTATAAAAATTTTAAGTAAAGTTCATAGGGGGTTATGTTATTATTTAACCAGGTTTTTGTTTGAATGGTTTCTTGATATTTATCTTTTAAATCAACCGCGTCTTCCCATAATTCATTAAATTTGGTAAGGGCAAAATCATAATCAGATCTATTTTTTAATTCTACGTTAAATTCAAAATTATCAAGGAGTCCGGATTTGGTAAAATTGCTGGAGCCGGTAATTACTCGGCCTGTATCTCGATCGCTTTCAGAAAAAGTCATAATATAAAGTTTGGCATGAATATTTGCAGTAGGATATGCTTTTATTTCTAATTTTCCACTTTTTAACCATTCTAAGAAAATATAAACCCCTTCTTCTACTTTCTTGCTATCTGAGGAATTTTCCATTTCATTGGTGACTTCTTGGGAGAATTGCTTTTTTGTTTCTGAATGGGAAAATTGTAGAGATTGCTGGGGAGGGGAATTAATTGAATTTTCATTTAAGGTGGGTGTGGGGAGATTAGAGACATTGGTATTTATGCCGACAAGAATTCTTATTTTTTCTGTTTTTTCGAGGGATTTATAAATTTCATAAAAACCACTGGTATAAAAATAACCTACTAATACATCAAAAAATTGAGTGTCTTTGATAAGGGTTCTAAATCTATTCGTAAGACTTTGATTTTTCTCATTGGTGATAAAAGTTAAATCTTGTGATTGTGATTGCATATTGTGGATTCTCCTAACTAACTAAATTATTTAAATATAATTGCTCTCCTTAGTTAAATTCTACTTTTTATTTTATTTTTTGCAAATAAATTATATTTATATACAAAATTATATTTTTATATTCGACAAAAGGTTTTG
>JAHIPR010000323.1 GCA_018903015.1 bacterium | reverse complement strand
TTAAATAGACCTTCATGTAAAGATTTTTCTAATCTTTCTTTTGCCGGACCGGCAAATACCGGATGAGTAGCACAAATATAAACCTCTTCTACCCCGGCTTTTAATAAGGCCTGACTTCCTTTTATTATTGAACCAGCAGTATCAATAATATCATCGACTATAATAGCGGTCTTACCTTTTACTTTTCCCACTATATGCAGTATTTCTACATCATCAAAAGACGATCTATACTTATCGATAATAGCAATTGGTTTTTTTATGCGCCCGGAAAATTCCCTGGCTCGAGCAGTTCCTCCTACATCGGGGGAAACTACTACTACCTTATCTAAGTTCTTCTCTTTAAAGTAATTTGATAATATGTTTACGGCTTCCAACTGATCTACAGGAATATCAAAAAACCCCTGGATCTGCCCGGCATGTAAATCCATAGTAAGTACTCGATTAGCTCCCGCAGAGACCAATAAATTTGCCACTAACTTTGCGGTAATAGGCTCACGAGGCTGGGTCTTCCTCTCCTGTCGGGCATAACCATAATAGGGGATTACCGCAGTAATCCTTTCCGCTGAAGCCCTCTTCAGAGCATCTATCATAATGAGTAATTCCATAAGGTATTCACTGGTAGGCGGACAGGTAGATTGAATTATAAAAACATCTTCACCTCTTACGCTTTCCTCAATCTTAACCTTAATTTCTCCATCAGGGAATCTGGAAACATCAGCCTGACCTAAAGGTACATTTAAATACCTGCATATCTCTTCTGCTAAATCTTTATTGGAATTACCAGTAAATATCTTTAACACTCTTTTATCATAAAGTATCAAAATTTTATCATCTCCATCTATTTAAATTTCTCTTTATAGAATTTCAACTTTTATCTTCCTTCTTTTTCTTCCGCCATCCGGAAATATTCGTTTGCCTGGAACGGGCAATGGCTAAATTGCCTGCAGGCACATCCTTGGTAATAGTTGAACCCGCTCCGGTATAAGAATCTTTCCCTAATTTTACTGGTGCTACCAACGAATTGTTGCTTCCGATAAATACCCCGTCTTCTATGACAGTTTTGTGTTTTTTCTCTCCGTCGTAATTACAAGTTATAGTCCCCGCTCCAATATTGACCTTTTTACCAATGGTAGCATCGCCCAGATAGGTTAGATGAGAGGCCTTGCTGCCTTCACCTATAATAGTTTTCTTTAATTCTACAAAATTTCCTATCTTTGCTCCTTTTCCCACGACAGTTTCAGGTCGCAAATGGGCATAAGGGCCAATATTTGCTCCTTCTTTAACGGCACTACTTTCTATTATTGAAGCCCAAACTCTAACTCCCTTTCCTATATCAGTATCAATTAGATGAGAGTAAGGCCCGATAAAACAATTACTTCCGATTTTAGTATCTTTCTCAATAATAGTGAAGGGATAAATAATAGTATCCTGACCAATTTTAACCCCCCTCTCTATGAAGGTACTATTAGGATCAACTATAGTTACTCCCTGAAGCATCAAGTCTTGAAGAGTCTTTTGATAAACTTTCTGGGAAGCATCAGCCAGATCTAATTGATTATTTATTCCTAATATTTCCGAATAATCTTTTACTATTATATTACCTACAGTTAATCCTTCTCCTAATAATATCTTTACCGTATCAGTTAAGTAATACTCCCTTTGTTTATTATCTGTGGTAACCTTTTCTAAAACATGGAACAGTTTTTCTTTATTAAAACAGTAAATTCCGCTGTTTATTTCGGTTAGTTTCTTTTTATCTATAGATAAATCTACCTCTTCAATTATCCCCTTTATTTCACCCTTTTTATCTCTGATAATTCTTCCATAACCTTTAGGATTTTTTAAAACAGTAGAAACCAAGGTACAACAAAAATTATTAGCCTGGTGATATTCCAAAAGCTTTTTTAGAGTTTTAACCGTTAAAAAGGGGACATCGCCGGATAAAATCAGCACATCTCCTTTAAAACCAGACAATAATTTTTTGGTTTGTAAAACTGCATGGGCAGTTCCTAACTGCTCCCTCTGTTCTACATACTCTATTTTATCACCAATTAATTCTATTATCTTACCGCTTTTATAACCAATTATTAATATCTTTCTTTTTACTTCGAGTTGATTAACTGTGTCTAATACATAATTTAAAATTGGTTTTCCCGCAAGATTATGAAGGACTTTAGGCAGATTAGATTTCATTCTCTTGCCCTTACCTGCTGCCATAATAATTACGGCAGTATCTCTCATAATCATACCTCCATTTTCGTATATCGTATATCGTATATCGAAAAAAAATAATAATGTATAATACGTAGGGGCAGACCTTGTGTCTGCCCGCAATGCGTAACGTCTAACGACTAT
>JAHIPR010000322.1 GCA_018903015.1 bacterium | reverse complement strand
TGGGCATAGATGACAGGTTTGATATTCCAGGGGAAATTGACACCTTTAATAATTTTATAACTGAATTCAGGGTGCTGCTTCACTTTTTTCCACTCTTCGTCATTTAGTTTTGCAGGTTTATTCAGGATATTTTCATTGATACCGATCTTCCCGATATCGTGAAGGATAGCTGCTATCTCAATACTCTCTATCTCTTGAGGAGACAGCTTCAGCTTTTTGGCTAAAGCCACTGCATACCTGGTAACCATATCGGAATGGCCTTTGGTATAAGAATCTTTTAGCTCCAACGCGGAGACTAAAGCCCGAATAATACTGAGGTAACTCTTATGCAGATTTCTATACAGACTGGCGTTTTCAATGGCAAAGGCTGCGTCATTGGCCAGAGTAAAAAGAAGCTTTAAATTATCTTCGGTAAAGGATTTAGCATCTCCTTTCCGGTTAAGGTTGATAACACCTATAACCCCCTTCTTAGTTTTCAAAGGAACACAAATGGAATTTACCTTTTCATACTTCTTTCTACCTTTGATCTGTGAAATATCTGCTCTTCCGTGGATAATCAAGGGTTCACCACTCTGGGCTACCAGCCCTACAATAGTCTTCCCTTTCTTAATTTTGGTCTTTCTGATAATTTCTTCATTCAGACCGTGTGCCCTTTTTATGGTTAAAACTTCTCCTTTAGAGTCAAAAAGCATCAGGGAGCCGGTCTCTGCATTCAGAATCTTGACCGCACTGTTGAATGCTGAGGAAAGCATCTTGTCTAGATCAAGGGAAGAGCTAGTTAACTTGGCGATCTCATAGAGGGTCGTCATTTCTGCTAGCTTTTCACTCAATTTCATGTTCAGTTTTCTGATCTCTGCTAAATAACTCTCTTTCTGGAAATTCAGATTTTTCTGGTATGACATTTTATAGGCGATGATTCCTTGCATAAGGAAAGTAAAGGACTCATCAACAATCTTCTTGGAATAGGTCCTTTTATTTTTATTAATTTTCTTTATAGCCTGGAGATGCATTTCCACGATTACCTCAGGGCAAATTTCCTGTTTCCTTAACTCCTTACTGAACTTTTCAATCTGATAGAGATATTTCTTCTGTTTAGTCCTTAGGTATTCCCTGAGTATCTTCTCGTAGTCATTATCTACTTTTTTTTCATAAATTAGTTCCTTCATAAAAATTTATAACCCCTTTCTTTATCATTTTATTTGCTCCTTAACCTTCTTTTCTGCAGTATAGCCAGAGAATAGAAAACTCAAAGACTGCTTACTGCCTCTGAGTTTTTTATTAATAATTTCTTCTTAATTTGCAAAAAAATAGGGCTTTCTTGAAAATATTTTTTTAAAATTAATATTAAAAAAAGTAAAGAAAACACCGATTTTTGGGGGGGGGGGGGCGAGCATATATTTAAACATTTATTCTTCCTCTCTTAAAATTTTTAAAAATTTTACTAATGACAGCTTAACAAATTTTCTTTCCTTAATCAATAATTTACTCCTATCCCTATTTCTTATTTCTTTGTTGCTTTTAAACTGATTTGTAATCTGCCTTTTTTAACCTGACTTCCAATATATTATTTTTATACCTCTTGGTAAAACTATTTTTATTAACCACTGCGGGAAGAGAAATTTCTTTATGATAATCTTTATCTGCATCAATAATAAGTTTATTATTCGCCACACTTAACCGTAACTTATCTTCTTTAATAGCTAACAGTTCTAAATAGACTATCAGGTCAGCATCCTCATCAAATATGTCCAGAAGTGGCTCCTTTCTCTCTTTATGAGGCTGACCAGCGAGCCACCAACTAAATGTAACTTTCTCGCCAGTTTCCCGGTCAACTTTTGAACTCTCGAATGAGAGTATAGGATAGCCGATTATCTTTTCAGCTGTTGGGTTTATAATCTCCCTTATTTTAAGTAAAATATCCATATGGGTAGGAGCCTCTATGAGCTTGGCTAAGGTGTCGATTCTGGCGTGTCTGTTCTCATAAAGAAACCAGAGTATCCCTTTTGAATCTGCATCCAATTCGGTAACAATTTTATTTAATGTCTCCCGGTCTACTTTTAGTAATACTCTCTTATATAGCTCTTTTCTCCAAGTCTCTAAATTAAGCGCTATAATCCATGCTTTTGATAATTCACCAAAAGATTCATATACTACACAAATAGTATCGCTTTTACTAACTCCATAAACTCTTTTTTCTATTCTTAAATCCTTTATACTACTGAGTGGTGTCTCCCATACAAATCCCGATTTATAGGTAAAAAAAGTGAGTTTCTTAGGGGTAAGGAGAAGGGTTCCCAGCCACCACCTTAATTGACCGGGAGTTAAATAACTACCCTTTTCCTTTAAAATTACTTCATCGGGTTGCGACGAGTTAGGGGTTGTGGATTGTGGATCAGAAGGTATAGATTGTGAATCCGGTGTCCTCTCATCAATTGCCTTTTTCCAATTCTCAGGATCTTTTATGGCAATATATGGCACTTTCCTGCCTTCAGATACTATATTAAGTTGTTTTACTTTCTTGCCCAAAATCCATCCCCTCTTTACTATATTTATAGTCTTTATTTGACTGAGCAGAACCTTGAATAGTATCTTTCTTCCCTGAACAAAAAGCAGTCTTTTATTGGACAGGTATAAATTACCCAGTCTCCAGGATGAAGCGAGTGAACTCCCGGTATCGTAGCTTGCCGTATAATACTTAATCACTTCCTCACCCTGTAGTAAAGGTAAACTCATTGGTTTTCTTATAGTATCTAAATAGCTTCTCATATTACGATTGCCTTCCTCTTTTCCTTCCTATGCTCTCTCCCCATTGGTGACCCCTAAATGAGAAATAAGGGGGGATGGGGCTGCCACAGAGTAAGTGGTTCCCAGATCTATGTCGACCAGTCTAGCCAATGGACATGGTCATTCCTCTCTTGAAACTGTGCTACAGTTTCCAATATCTTTTCCTCAGTAAACGGCTTGTCAATGAAACCGTGAATCCCCTTCTGGTACTTCGCTTCTGCCCTTTTTTCTTCACTGCCGTAAGCGGAAATTATGACTACTACTGCCTGCGGGGCTGCCGCTTTGATTTCGGGAAGCAGATCCATTCCATTCCCGTCAGGTAACTTTAGGTCTAATAATACCAAATGGGGCACCTTCTTCTTTAGACAAGCAATACCTTTAGTTAGGCTATGGGCGGCTGATACATTATAACCTTTACTTTGTAAGGCATTGGTTAAGAGCCAGCACAAGTCCTCTTCGTCATCCACGATCAAAATATTCTTGATCCGCCTTTTAGGAAGCGGCGCCGACTTTAGACTTAGCTCTTCCTTTTCCCTTTTTAATCGTGTCTGTTCCCTCTGTTCAAAAAAGGGTATCAGTTCTTCAAGTTCTTCTGGTTTGCGCCAACCCGAAAGACCACTTCTCCATACCAGTGCTTCGTCTCGTTTGATAATACCATTTAGAATCCAGCTTTTCAGCCTGGATTGATAGATTAATCTGTAGGTATCAGCTCCTCTTTTTATATCATATTTTAGCTCTGGCATAACTTCTCCTTTTTAACAGAAGACAGAGGTCAGAATTCAGAAAACAGAATTCAGAAGACAGATTAATCTGTTTTTTTTTATCTGTCCTCTGTTATCTGTCCTCTGTCCTCTGTTATCTGTTATCTGTACTCTATTTAGTGGGCAAAGAGATGGTAAAGACAGCACCTCTTTTCCAAATGCTTTCTACACTTATTACCCCGCCATGACTTACCACAATCCCGTAAACTATGGATAGACCCAGACCTACTCCCATTGACTTAGTGCTAAAAAAAGGATCAAATATCCTGATAATATCTTCTTCGAGGATGCCTGCCCCGGTATCTTGAATCTTTACCACTAAAAAGTCCTCTTCCATACTGCTACTGATGGTCATTATACCGCCTTTAGGCATGGCCTCAACAGAATTGACTATTATGTTCAAGAATACCCGTTGGATATGTTCCCTATCCACATTTATTATTGATGGATTAGCGTCATATTTCTTAATCACCTTTATCCCTTGTGTGGAAAGACTGCTCTTCATCGAATCCAAAACGTTTTCTATGATCCCATGCAGATCATGGGGACGGATGTTAAGCTCCGGCGGCCGGGCACAGTTGAGGAGTTCGGTGATCAAAAAGTTAATCCTCTCGGTGTTTCTAGTAATAACTTC
>JAHIPR010000321.1 GCA_018903015.1 bacterium | reverse complement strand
ATATTCTTCTATCATTTTGTAAGGATCTACTACATTACCTTTAGATTTTGACATTTTTTCTCCCTCTATAGTCCACCAACCATGAGCAAAGACCATTCGAGGAGGTTCAATCCCGGCTGCCATTAACATGGTAAACCAGATAACGGTATGGAATCTCAATATGTCCTTTCCAACAAGATGAACATCTGCCGGCCAATATTTCTCAAATTTTTCATTATCTATATTATATCCTGCTACTGTAATGTAATTTAATAAAGCATCATACCAAACATAAATTACATGATTATTATCAAAAGGGACATCTATGCTCCACTTTAAGCTTTTTTTTGTTCTGGTTATACTTTGATCTTTAAGGCCGCTTTTTATAAAACTTATAATTTCATTTCTTCTTGCTTTCGGTTGAATGCATTGAGGATTTTTTTCAAAATATGACAATATCTGATCTTGATATTTTGACATTTTAAAGAAATAACTTTCTTCCTTTATCTTTTCTATCTTCTTCCCGCAAGTAGGACATGTTTCATTTGTCAACTGGGTTTCAGTCCAAAACGTCTCACAAGGCACGCAATACCAACCCTCATATTCACCTTTGTAAATATCACCATTTTCATATAATTTAGTAAATATTTCTTGAACTATTTTAATATGTCTTGGTTCAGTTGTACGTATAAAATCATCATATTCTATGTTTAGCAATGGCCATAGATTTTTAAATTTTAATACCACCTTATCTGCCAGCTCCAAAGGTGTTAAATTTACTTTTTCTGCTGAACGAGCAATCTTTTGACCATGTTCATCTGTGCCGGTAGAAAAAAGAACATCATACCCGGATAGTTTTTTATATCTGGCCATGACATCTGCAGCTATTGTAGTGTAAGCATGTCCGATATGTGGTACATCATTAACATAATAGATAGGGGTAGTTATATAAAATGTTTTTTTAGATTGATTTTTCTTTTCCATTTATTATCATCCTTTCATTCTCGCATATCGTATCGCAATATAGTATCGCGTAAATCCACACTATGTTTTCAGCAAATTATATAGGTATTCTACACAATATTACAGTTTGCAAATAGCATTCATATTAAATAAAAACTATTTTAAATAAAGTATCTCTTTCGATGTAGAGGTCGAATTTATTCGACCCGAGTATTTTGAATATTTTTCTGATGGGTTTGATGAATCAAACCCCTTGCTCACAGTTTTTATGATTTTTGCACAATGAATTGTGCCCTTCTTGTTTTATTGTCTTTTGTTTACCTTGGGCACGATGCATCGTGCCCCTACAAATTACTTATCACACATCACTTATTACGGGCAGATGCAAGGTCTACCCCTACATATTATATATTATTATGTATTTTATTTTCTTCTTTCTTTGCTATACGCTATACGCTGTACGCTATCCGCTAGTCCTTCATTTCCAATAATTTTTTGTATATCAGATTTTTTGGAATATTTAATTTTTCCTGAGCAATTTTTATTATATCTTTATTTGAATAACCCTGGTTTTTTAGTTTTTTTAAATATATTTCCATTATACATTCATCTTTTAAAAAATCTATTGTATCGTTTCCTTTTTCCTTAATTCCCCCCTGGACAACCAGAGTAATTTCACCTTTTATCTCTTTTGTATTCATTTCACTTAGAACCAGATTTAGTTTTCCTCTGATTATCTCTTCGTACTTCTTGGTCAACTCGCGAGCTATAACTATTTTTCTATCTCCCAAAATTTCTAACATATCTTTCAGGGCTCTTTTCAACCTGTGAGGGGTTTCATAGAAAATAATGGTTCGCTCTTCATTTTTTATACTTTTAAAATATCTTTTCCTCTCTTTGATTTTGCGAGGTAAAAACCCCTCAAAAACAAATTTATCGGTAGGTAATCCTGATACAACTAAGGCAGTTATCAGTGCTGAAACACCGGGTATTGGAATTATCTTTATATTATTATTTAAAGCTAAATTTATCAATACATATCCTGGATCGGAAATTCCTGGCATACCCGCATCAGAAACCAGAGCTATGTCCTGACCATTTTTTAATATTTCTACCAGATAGGAAGCTTTTTTAAATTTATTATATTCATGGTAGCTTGTAACCTTTGTATTTACCTGGTAATGAATTAATAATTTTTTTGTATGCCTGGTATCTTCAGCGGCAATTAATTTTACCTCTTTTAAAATCCTTAAAGCCCTGATAGTAATATCTTCTAAATTTCCAATAGGTGTTCCACAAATGTATAAAATTCCCCTTGTTTTATTTTTATCCAAAACACTTATTCATCTCCACTTTTTTCGTTAATATTGAAATATAGGATGCTCAATTTTTAATTCTTCTTTTCCCCCTTTTACTCCCTCTAATAATACAAGATTTGCATTTTCCCCTGGCCGAGGATGAATGAATTTTACAACCTTTGGTTCAATACCATATTTTTTTAGAGCTATTACTAATTTTATTAGTTTGGCACTTCTATAAATTAAATAAATTCTTCCCTTATTCTTTAGCAAATAATTACTTACGGAAATTATGTCCTCTAAATCACCTTTTATTTCGTGCCGAGCAATGGCTCTACTATTTGAAGGATTAATCTTCCCCTGCCCCAGAGAAATATAAGGAGGGTTACTTACTACAACATCAAATTGCTGGTTTTTAAAAATATTTTTTAGGTTTCTGAAATCTTCTTGAATGATAGTGATACCATTTTGTAATTTATTTAATTCAATACTTCTCCTGGCCATACCCGCTAAATCTTTTTGTATCTCAATACCATAAATAGACAATTCCTTTCTTCTGCCAAATAAAAGCAGAGGAATTATCCCAGAACCAGTTCCTAAATCAATAATATTTTCATAATTTTTAAGTCTAATAAAATTAAGCAGTAAAATAGAATCCACAGAAAAACGATATGAATCCCTTGCCTGGATAATTCTTAGTCCTTTATCTCCTAGATCTTCTATTTTCTCATTATTATTTATTTTAATCATACTCTATGCCCGACGCAATACACTAAATCACTTATTATTATCATTTTTTGCACTTTTATTTTTCATTACAAGTTCTTCGAATTCTTCTTCGGGTATTTTAATTCTTTTCTTAATACCATCATTCTTGCTGTTAGAGTCGCTTTCTAATTCAACTATAATATATTTTTTTAACACATTTATTTCTATAACTTTTCCTTTGCCTTTATCTGTTTCAACATTCTCTCTTAATTTAGGATATTTTTTTAAGCACTCTTTATAGAACTCACATTCGTAAGATAAACAGCACATTAATCTACCGCAAAGGCCTGATACTTTAGATTGATTCAGGGCAATTTTTTGTATTTTAGCCATATTAATATGAATTGGAGCAAACTTTTGAATAAAAGAAACGCAACACACTTCTCTCCCACAAATTCCCATTCCACCTATTAATTTTGTTCCATCTCTTACTCCAATTTGTCTCAGCTCGATTTTAGTTTTAAAGACTTTAGCTAAGTCTTTAACCAATTCTCGAAAATCTATTCGTTGAGTAGAAACAAAATAGAATATTATCCTACTTCTATCAAATAAACACTTTACGTAAACTAATTTCATGGGCATGTTATATTTTTTAATCTTCTCTTTACAGATATTTAATGCATCAATTTCCTCTCGCTTTATTATTTCAAGTTTCTCAAAATCCTCTTTATTCGCTTTTCTAAGTACATTTTTAAGCGGGGTATCTAATTCATCATTTTTTATATATTTGTAAGGGATCACTACTTCGCCCAAGTCTAAACCAATAGCTGTTTTTACTAAACAAATATCCCCTTTCTTTAATCTAATTTTATTATTAATTTTAAAATAATAGATATAATTTGTTTTGGCAAATTTTAAACCAGTTACTTTAGGCAATACTCAACACCTACCATCTTTATATATAATCTTTCCAAAATGAGACGTGTATTTACATTTTTTATCAAATATTCTTCTACCTGTTCCAAATAATCCAAAATATCAATTAGAATTTCCTGAGAATAGATTTGAGATTTTTCATCAAGTATTTCTAATTTATCGCAATTGGCAACATACTTTTGATCTCCTGTATTTTTAATGATTAAAATATCCCGATACCATAATTTTATCATTTCTAAAATCTCTTTTATTCTATCTATCTCAGATACCATCTTTTCAACTTTTGCAAAAATATCGTCACCATATTTTCCGGGAGATATGGCAGATAAGTAGTCTAATACTTCTTCTCTTCTAATAAAATATTCCTTATCTGATAATAATTTTAAAGCGCATCCAATGCTCCCTTGAGCTAATTTGGAAATAATTTCAGCTTTCTCTTTTTCTAAATTTTTATTTTTGTTTAGTAAAAACTCTTTTATTTTATAGGAGGATATTAATCCAAAATTTACTATCTGGCAGCGTGAGACTATCGTGGGCAAAATTGGATCTATCTTTGAGCAAATCAGAATTATTATTGCGTAATAAGGTGGCTCTTCAATGGTTTTTAATAAACAGTTTGACGCCTCAAGAGTCATTTCTTCTGCCTTGTCTATTATATATATCTTTTTTTTATTTTTAAAGGGCTTCAATATAATCTCTTTCCGCATTTCTCGTATTTGTTCAATCTTTATCGAACTCTTGATTGGTTCAATTATTTTTAAATCCGGGCTATATTGCTTACTAATCTCCTTACACGATTGACAATCTTCGCAAGCTTCTGAATTTTTATTAAGTTTCAAACAATTTACCGCCTTGGTAAATTCTATAGCCATAAGCTTTTTCCCAGTACCTTCGCTTCCGACAAAAATATAAGATGAAGAGAGCTTATTCTCTTTTAGAGATTGTGTTAGTATTTTTATTGCTCTTTCTTGTCCAACTATATCTTTGAAAGACACAAATACCCCCTTTTTAGCGTGTAGCGTACAGCGTTTAGCGTTTAGAGTATAGGATAAATCAATAAACTAAAAATGCAAAGTGAAAAGCTATATCAGTTAGTTGGTTACTTGGTTAGATAGTTAGCTGGTTTAATGCTAATTCATTAACTAACTAATTCTACACGGTATATTCTATTTAATAATCTGTCTTCTATCTTATTTACGAGATACGATTCACGAGATACGAGATACAAACTTGGCTTCTGGATTCTAGCTCCTTCTTCCCAAACTATCCGCTATACGCTACACGCTCCACGCTAATTTTACTCTACGCTCTACGCTGTGCGCTATACGCTAATTTTCTATTCACAATTTTGATTATCTCTTCAAATATATCTTCTTTGCTCCTGTTAGCATCAATTATTTTAATTCTTCCTGTTTCTTCATGAGACAATTGGTAATAGCCTTGTCTAACTCTTTCTAAAAAAAATTTCCCTCCGATAATTTTTTTATTTATAAATTCTTCTTCAAATCGCATTTCACGCGAATTACCGAAAGAAGCTGACCTCCTTAATCCTTCGTATGGATCAATATCTAAGATAAAGGTTAAATCAGGAATGGCCTTTCCCACGACTAAGTTATTTAGATGCTTTGTAATTTTTAAATCTATACCTCTTCCGTACCCTTGATAAGCAGTAGTAGAATCATAAAAACGATCAGATATAACTACCTTCCCCTCTTCTAACGCTGGTAATATTATTAATCTGACATTTTCTGCCCGAGAAGCTAAAAACAATAGCATTTCGGTTTTATAATCCATACCATCATTTTTTTGGTCGAGAAGAATTTTTCGTATTTTATCTCCAATCTTTGTTCCCCCCGGCTCTTTAGTATAAATAGAAGGTATTTTTTGTTTAATTAAAAAATCGAAAAGCATCTTTGCTTGGGTAGTTTTCCCACAGCCTTCAAGCCCCTCAAAAGTTATAAATAAACCTTTTTTCATTATATGCTTCTTTAATCCTTTTCAAATTGTTAATTAAATTAAATAAAAATACTTTTTTACCTGTCGTATTACCTTTTAACTCTTCTTATTTTCATTATTGTACATAAGCACTCGGCAAATATCGGTTAGAGTTACTATTCCCACTAATTTCCCATCTCGCAAGACAGGAAGCCTTTGAATTTTATTTCTAATTAGTAAATCCGCTGCTAAAACTTCGTTGTCATCTTCATCGATAGTAACAATATTCTTTCTCATAAATTCT
>JAHIPR010000320.1 GCA_018903015.1 bacterium | reverse complement strand
ATTATATAAAATAAATCTCAATTTATCAAAAAGGAGGAAATATTATTATGTCTAAGCCTAAATTTGAAAGCATTTCGAAAATAATTAATCTTACTAGAAATTTTAACAAATCCATGAGACACAAATTTCATCATTCTATACATGATTCGGGATTCACCCTTCCCCAGCTTTCAGTAATATCGATGCTGGAAAAACACGGGGAGCAAAAAGTAAGTGAATTAAGTCTAAAAATGGGATTATCTGACAGCACTGTATCGGGAATCCTGGATAGGCTCGAACAAAAAGATATCATAAAACGCGAACGTACTAAAGATGACCGAAGAGTGGTAAAAATATCTTTAACCGGGAAGAGTCAGAAATTTTGCAATGACTTTCGCCAAAAAAAAGAAGAATATTTTACCCAGCTGCTCAAAAAACTTTCTGAGCAGGAAATAAAGGATATAATCAAAGGGCTGGAAATTCTTAACCGTGCACTCGCTGAGGAAGAATTGGAAAAAAATTGTAATAGGAGATAATTCATGAAACAGTTAACTACCCGATTGGGAGAAGAAAAAATAAGCAAACTTTTGGTAAATTTATCTTTACCAGCAACTATCGGTATGATGGTACACGCATTGTATAATCTCGTTGATACTATCTTTGTAGGAAGAGGTGTAGGTGCTATCGCCATCGGGGGATTAACTATTGCCTTTCCTATTCAAATGGTTATAATGGCTTTTGCTCAAATGATAGGAATTGGAGCAGCCTCTGCTATATCCAGAAGCCTGGGAGCAAAAGACATAGAAAAGGCAGATTATGTTGCCGGAAATTCTTTTCTGTGTGTAATTGTTTTGAGTTCAATAATCGCGGCCATCGGTCTTATTTTTACCGAACCTATGTTAAGATTCTTTGGTTCAACGGAAACCATCTTGCCTTACGCCAAAGATTATATAACCATAATACTCTGGGGTAGTATTTTCTTTTCCTTTGCCATGTCTTCTAATAATCTAATCAGGGCAGAAGGTAACGCCAAAGTAGCTATGGTCACAATGCTCATTGGTGCAATATTGAACATGATCTTAGACCCCATCTTTATATTTATTTTTAAGTTGGGGATTAAAGGCGCTGCCCTGGCAACTATTATTTCTCAATTTATTTCTTTTCTCTATATACTAACTTATTTATACAGTGGCAAAAGTTCATTGAAAATAAAACTGCACCACTTAAAACCTAAAATACACATCATAATCGAAATACTTACTGTAGGATCTGCTGATTTTTTCAGACAGGTTACCGGAAGTGTAGTAGCTATCGTGGTAAATAATTCTCTGAGGATTTTTGGTGGAGATATGGCCTTGATAATTGCAGGCATACTTCATCGGGTTATTATGTTTGTGTTTATGCCCTTATTCGGAGTAATACAAGGAATGCAGCCCATAGTAGGATTTAATTACGGAGCGAAAAAACTTGATAGAGTAAAGGAAGCTATTAAATTATCGCTTATTACTACTACCGTTATTGCCACTTTTGGCTGGCTGATAGCAGAACTGTTCCCTTTTGCAATTATAAATATATTCACCCGTGACGCAGAAGTAATAGAAAAAGGTTCCACCATAATAAGGATAGTCCTCTCTATGATACCGGTAATCGGCATACAGATAGTAGGGGCTGCCCTATTTCAGTCCTTGGGGAAAGCAGTGCCTTCGCTAATATTATCTTTACTTAGACAGGTTCTATTGTTTATCCCTTTAGTTATAATATTGCCACGGGTTTTTGGCCTTGGACTTTTGGGTATCTGGATTGCCTATCCTGCTGCCGATATTTTGTCGGTAATTCTCACCGCTTTGTTTTTAAGAAGTGAATTGAAAAAGATGAGTTTAAGCTTGTGGTGAGTTACAAAACCAGTCTTTCTGTTTTTTATCTAGATTAGAATGGCCCCTCTAAATATTTAGAGAGGATGTGTGCGGGGTCATCAAAGGATACCAACAAAGAAAAACAGGCCAGTGAGTGAATAAATTCTATTGGATAGTCCATCTGACTCCAGACCTTAAATCCATCCTGTGCCAGCCAGGCAATGCCTACCTTTTTATAATATTTAGGTTTTTTGATATCCCCTTCAGCCTGACTGCAGGCAATTATACAGGGTTTCTCCTTTTCAAGATAAAAAGACCGAAAATAATTTAAAACTCTGGTAGGGGCATTCCCCGCTCCAAAACCATAGACACAAACTATCTTTTTGTCTTCACTGAGCTTTTGCTCCACTCCGGGGAGGCACATGAACCAGCCTACTTTTTCATAGATATCTCGTGCTTTTTGTGAATTATAATTTAGAATT
>JAHIPR010000004.1 GCA_018903015.1 bacterium | reverse complement strand
TACACTGCCACATCTCAGGCATACTCCTAACTTATTCCAAAAATATACTCTTCTTTCTTATAATACCAACATACTGTAATATCTTCCTTCATCCCCTTGTTTGGTACCTCCTAAGAGTAGATTTTCATTCTTTATGCTCCAACCGGAGCTATCCATGATCCATAACATTTCCACCACCTCCTAAATACAAGTTAGGACGAATATAAATTTCGCATGAATATATATCTTTATATTTGTATAATCGCATTATTGGAAAAGTTCAGTAGAAAGATAGCGATCACCTAAATCAGGAAGAATTACCACAATAAGTTTATTCTTGTTTTCTTTCCGTTTAGCTACCTTTATTGCTGCCCAAACTGCTGCTCCTGAAGAAATGCCCGCAAATATCCCCTCTTCTTTAGCAAGTCGCCTAGCACAAATTATAGCTTCCTCATTAGTTACTTGGATTATTTCATCGATAATGTCCCTGTTTAAAACGTCTGGCACAAAGCCAGCACCAATCCCTTGAATCTTATGTGAACCAGGTTCTCCGCCAGAAAGAACAGGAGAATTGGTAGGTTCAACAGCAATAGCTTTAAACGATGGTTTTCTCTTTTTTATTACTTCAGCTACACCTGTTATTGTCCCACCAGTTCCGACTCCAGAAACAAGAATATCCACTTTACCATCTGTATCTTTCCAGATTTCTAAAGCTGTGGTTTTCCGATGAATCTCTGGATTAGCAGGATTCTTAAATTGTTGAGGCATAAATGCTTTAAAATTCTTTTTCACAATTTCTTCTGCCTTTATAACTGCTCCTTTCATTCCTTCACTGCCCGGAGTTAAAACTATTTCAGCGCCAAATGCCTCAAGCATTTTCCTTCGCTCAATACTCATTGTATCAGGCATCGTAAGAACTAATCTATACCCCTTAACCGCACAAACAAAGGCCAAGGCAATACCCGTATTTCCGCTCGTTGGCTCAACAACTACAGAATCTTTTTTTAGAAGACCTTTTTTTTCTGCTTCTGTAATCATACTTACTCCAATTCGATCTTTTACACTTCCACAGGGATTAAAAAATTCAAGTTTTCCGACAATCTCTGCCTCTACATCCCTGGCTATCTTATTCAATTTTACTAAGGGAGTATTCCCAATTAACTCAGTTACGTCATTTACAATTTTAGTCATTTTATTCTCTCCTTTTTTCTTTTAGTCACCAAACTTTCAATCAAATGTAATAAATTCGATCTTTTTGCTTAGATAATTTCTTCTTTTGCATTTTAACCATATCTTCCAAGGTCACTGAATCAAAGACTTCTAACATTGCTTTTTTTGCTTTTTTCCAAATATCGTGAGTAACACACGCATCAACCCGCTTACATAGTTTTGGGTCATCAACACATGCCACCAGTGAAATCGACCCTTCCACAGCTTGAATTATATGGCTCAATTTAATTTCTTTAGGCAATTTTGCTAAACTGAATCCTCCACGTGATCCCCGCGTACTCTGTACTAAACCTGCAGACAGGAGGACGGTCATTATATGTTCAAGATATCTTTCTGAGATTTCTTGCTTTCTGGCTATATTCTTCAGTGACATTGGCCCTTTTCCATAATTTAGTGCTAAGTCCAACATTGCTCTCGGGGCATAACGCCCCCTGGTAGAAAGTTTCATTACCCCTCCAATATTAGTATTATCATTATTCCAATAATTTTAAAAACGTAAAAGAAAAAATTTATCAAATTCCGACATACCTTGCATAAAGGGAGCGAGCCACCTTCTCATCGTCCGTTCCCTTTATAATCGCCCTCCCATCTTTGAATAGAGATATCTCCTTATCTCTTTCCTTAAAGACCAGTATAAAATTATTGAACCTTACTTCACCCAATTGTTTCAATCTTTCTGCGAGTGATTTGAAGGAGATATCTGCAGATTTTGCTGGTGTTATCTGGATGGCATTCCTCCCGCAGAGCGAAGTGATAATCTCTTTCTTTGCCGCATTCAAGAAATCGAATTTGTGCTCGACACAGCACCTGCATCTCTTATCTCGCATCACAGTAATCTTCTCGAAAGCGTTGCTCCAGACATCGTAAAATATCAGATTACTCTCCGTATTTGTAGTCATATTCTCTTTAAGCAGTATCTTTATTGCTTCTGTGCTCTCGATCGATGCAATAATAACCGGTATTGTGTTAAGTACCCCAGCTGTATCGCAGGTTGGGAGTGAACCAGGCTCAGGTACATCGGGCAAGAAGCACCTGAAGCAAGGTGTCCTCCCTGGTACGATGGTCATCATCATCCCATAAGTTCCAACTGCAGCCGTGTATATCCAGGGAATCTTGCTTTTCACACAGACATCGTTGATTAAAAATCTT
>JAHIPR010000319.1 GCA_018903015.1 bacterium | reverse complement strand
TAGTCTTATAAACCAGATCATAAACTTGAACCAGTCGATCGTTTCTTGATTGCCCCAGCATAATTATCTCTTTTCCAATAGCCATAGGCAAAACGAAACCTTCATTATAATCGGTATGCTCTCCGATTAAATTAACTCTGCCTGGAGCAGAAAAAGCCCCTTTAACCAAACCAGTATCAGAAAATTTTTCCTTAAATATCTTCCGGAGTTTATTCAAACCTTGCATTAAAAATCTCCTCTTTATCTTGTTTTGTATCCAAATATTTCTATTATTAATCTTTCAGATAACCTTGCTTTAACCTGGAAATTTTATACTAAACCACTTCTTCAGGTAGCGCATTTCTTAGTTCAAGAGCTTTTTCTTCAGGTAAAGTATTATTAATAAAAGTACCAGCCCCTATTTCACTCCCAGCTAAATATTTAAGTTTGTCCTTTGTGCGATAAGGTGGATAGAATTCAATGTGAAAATGAGAATATTCTTTGCCTGTCCCATTAGTTGGTTGTTGGTGAATAGACATGATGTAAGGGAAGATAAAACCAAAAAGATTATCAAATTTCATCATTAAAGTTTTTAATATTATGGCTAAATCAATCTCTTCCTTTTCCGAAAAATCATTAAAAGAAGGGAGATGTTTATTGGCATAGATGTGCACCTCATAACTGTAGGAAGCGTAAAAGGGAACAAAGGCAGTAAATGAATTATTGCTAATAATAATTCGTCCGCCATCTTTCTTCTCTTCTTCCAAGGTCTTGCAGAAGAGACATTCACCTTCTTTTTCTGAATACTCTTTGCTGGAATCTAATTCCTGTTCGATAATTGGTGGAATAAAAGGATAGGCATATATCTGGCCATGAGGATGATGAAGAGTTACCCCTACTTCCTCCCCTTTGTTTTCAAAGATAAAAACATAATTGATATAATCTTTATCCCCTAACTCCCTATAGCGGTCCCTCCATACTTTTACCAGCTTAATATAACGGCTTAAGGGTTTCTCTGACATAATCCCATCATGGTCAGAAGTAAACAGAACTACCTCACAAATTCCCTGAGCTTTACCATGTTTAAGAAATTTAGAGTCTTTTTCAGTTACTTCTGGTGAGTCTTGTTGCAAAGAAGGAAATTTATTTTCAAAAACTACTATATCATAATCTTCCGCTGGTACTTCTGTAGCTACACCACCCTTTTTGGTAGGACAGAGAGGACAATAATCTTTCGGGGGTTTATAGGTCCTGTTCTGTCGATGAGTGGCTACTATTATCCATTGCTTCAGGATGGGATTCCATCTCAGTTCTAACATCCTTGCCCTCCTCTCCTTCTTTTGTTTCATCAGTAAATGTATAATAGATTAGATAACGCCCATCTTCTTTTTTAATTTTTTTCTTTTGTATCTGCATAAATTACTCCTTTATCTTTTATCTTCTACAATTATATCTATATCAGTACTTACATAATTATCTTTCGATTTCGGAAATTTTACCCCTAATGTTGTGGATATATTTTCTGGTTTTATAAATTCTGCTAAAGATGAAATGATTTTTGTTTCTGGATTATGAATTAACTTTGTATTATATGTTTTTTCGGGGACTCCTTCCAGTTTGATAATATAATTATAAGCATTTAATTGTATTATATCTAATATTCTTATCGATGTACTCTTTTGGTACATTTTAGGATACGGAACTGGTGGGATAATTTCAAAATCACACCCATATTCGATTTCTATTATAAAAGCCTCTTTAAAGTGACTGGAAATAATCACCTGAGGAGCGAAAAGTTTATTGCAAATTGTGTATTTTATAGTCTTTCCATTAGCCCTTACAGCAATGACTTTTGAAAAAGGTGGTAAAAAGGGACAAAATTCCAGAGCTATTTCTTCTGTTAACTCTCCTGAAAGATCATATCTAACTATCCACCTTGAAGACTTGCATTTCTTTGAATATTCAAGATTTAATTTGGTATTACCATAAGGTAGGTTACAAATCTTCACTTTATCCCAATGGGAAGGAAAGTTGGGAGAAAAGACTATCCCCTTAGCCAACATATCTGGCTCATACCCCAGCATCCCCTCAACTACTGGTTGAATAACCATTGTTTCCGACCAGGCTTGATGGGGACATACACCGGATGGAATATATTTCTCACCATCAAAAACTTCTCCAATATACCCTTTCGTCCAGTCTTTATACAAGAGAATATTATTCATAAGATGGAAATATCCCTGGAGACCTCTTCCATAGGCATATTCCGCTAAGGATGTCCACCCGGTAAAAAGAGGCCAGATGCTTCCTTCATGATAACTTTGGGCCTGATAAAAAGAACTTTTCTTATCTATAATTCTTACTCCCCAATCTGAACTAAATTTACTGGAAGAAAAATCTATAAGCATTTTATGAGCCTTTGAAGGATCTACTAATTTAAAATAAAGAGGTATCGAGGGCATAATTGTCTTAAATTTCAATTGCTTCCCTGAAGAATTTATTCCCAAAGCATAATATTGGGTTTTTTCATCCCAGTACAATAAATCTATAGCTTTTAAAACTTCTTTGCTTTCCTCTTCCCATCTCTTTGCTAATTCTGATTCATTCATAAATTTAGCAAATATAACCCCTCCTTGAAGGGCTTTCGCCCATATAGAGTTCAGATACAAAGATGCATGAGAGCTATTTAATTTGCCGGATTCAATCCATCCATGTCCAACATTTGTATTTTCAATTAAATGGTCTTTGTCAAAATCAGTAGAAAGACAAAATTTCACTGCTGTCTTAAAATTATCCCAATTCTTCTTGAGAAAAAAATAATCTCCTGTGCAAGAAACATATTTCTGAAAAACAATTAAAAAAAGAGGAGTTGCATCAGCTGAATCATAATGAATTACTCCACTGGTAGTAATCTCATGAAATATCTTTCCGTCAATATTTTGATATTTCATCAGAAGATTAAGATTTTCTTTTACCTTTTTAGAATCTCCGTATCCCAAAACACCCAAGGAGCACCACTCTGAATCCCTTCCAAAATACCATGCATATCCCGGACGCGCCTTATGCCAGCCTTTCCCGGTATTGGCAAACCCGGCTAAAAAACCTTTACCCAACCCTGGTGTTTCTGCATAAAATTTATCAATTCCTACTTTAGCCCAATCGAAGCTGTTATTAAATTCTTTGTCCCCTGTTTCAAAATAAAGCATCTTTTTCTGAAGGTCCGTATAATATGCCTGGAGGTCATTATTTATCAATCTAACGTCAAATGCTTTACAAAATAATTCTAATTCATCTTCCGTCTGTTGAGCTGCAGCAACTGCAAATATTAATTTTGTTTTTCCACTTTTAATATTGAAAGTCATTTCTATGTGCACATTCGATATATTTTCCCTCACTTTAAACTTCACCTGATATGGTTTTATATTACAACCTGTAAGGACTCTGCATCGCCTTTTCTTATCACTAACAAAAACTGCTCCTAATTTATCATCATATCCGTATTCAATTTTCCCCATATAGTAATCAGTCCGTGGCCACATAGCCCTTAAATCAATCTCAAATGAGAAGGTTAATCGAAGTTCTTTATCTAAATTAAATCTGTACTCTATGGCAGCAACTGGGGCCTCTAATGCTGTTTGAATATATTCTTCAATATTTCCATTATGGTATATTAATTTTCTATAAACAAATTCTGGGTAAACTATAAAATCTTTTATATATTTGGTTATAGTCTTCCTATCTATGGTTAATTTAAATTTCTTAAGTATTCTATAAGGATGAGCCCATATCTCAGTAACGCCACTATCTTCTTTGCCCATTAAAAGAAGTCTTCTTCCGGCAAGATCATAAAAATTTTGAGACGGTGGAGAGCTGATTGATAATCCGCAGGTTCGATATTCAAAGTCCTTTGGGCATATATTTAATTTCTTATTATAGTTAACTGCAACTTTACGCGTTCCAGAAGAAGGTTGAATAGGGAAATAAGTCTCCTGGTCAAAATTAGAGGGACCGGTGATATAATCAAAAACATTCTCCATGAATTTATCAAAATTAGCTGCTAAAAGATTATTTTCATATATTTTCCATAACAGAAAATTGCTGATGGCAAGAATAAGTCCATTAGCAGTTTTATATTTCCAGATGAGTCTCTTATTGATATGATAACTGATATAAGATTTTTCTACAGCAATGACATCGGCTTTCGTGCCCTGATAGTTAATTGTTGATTTAACAAGACTTGAAGGTTGTAATATATAAACTCCGTTATTGAGTCCTTTAAAAAGAGGATGACCATCATACGATTGAAATCCCTTTATATCTCTCATCCCCCTAATTTGATTTCTTGATAACCTCAAAGCTTTTTTTTCTTCTAAGCCAAGAGTGACCAACAATTTTACTGCATTCATAGTCAAGAGAAGATTTATCCCTTTATCTAACTGCCCTTTTAGCCAGTCAATCATATTTTGTTCTATAACTAAATCTTCAATAGAATGAATCCATATAGCATCAATATTTTCTGTTTCGGAAAATTGTTCCACTTTAATAAAGTCTATATCAGGATAATTTCTTTTTTTAAGCCACTCTAAAACTTTAACATCTTCTTCGTTTCCTGGCTTGGTTATTATATAAGCTATTCTCTTCATTAAAATAAGAAACCTCGTTTCTAATCTGGATTATAAATATTTCAACTTCAACTGTAACAAAATTATTGTTTCCTTACCAAGTGAACCAATCCACCTATTTTAACCGGTATAGATAAAAATCTTTTCAAATCTGCTTCGAAATCTTTAATGGTATGACCATCAGGATTTTTGACCTCGATTAACCATCTCCCGGTTAATGTTTCCTCAATGAGATCTACTACTTCTTGATTGCTTCCATTTAGAATAAATAATTCTTTTAATCCTTCATTTAAAAACCCATCATTTAAACGTAATGAGTTACTATTATAAAGAGCTAATATTCCTTTTTCCTTCTGAAATGAATATGCTCCTGAAAAATCTCCACCGGCGAAAATCGGTATAAGTTTTCCGAACAAAAGACAATCGCGGTTTTCGCAGAAAAAATTTGTCCAGAATCTTATTATTTTCTTTTCATCAATATTTAATTTTAGAAGATCTACTGATAACATAGGAACACTGAAGATACAGCTAATAAAATGCAGGGCGATATTCGAAAGTGATTCGCCTTCATGCCATAAAATTGGATCTGAATATACCGGAAAATTACCAGTAAAGGAACGGAGGTTAATGATACGCCGACGATTTGTATCAAAATCAAAAGGAGTATCTAATGCCCGAAAAGCTGTAGAATATTGCCGCATTATTGGAGTTGCATATCTTTGCCTAAATTCAATTAGAGGGATATTACTGTTTAGCTTATGTAAACGCTTCTTTACTTCTTCTAAAATTATCTTAACTCCCTCTCCAGGTGTTGCACAAAAATGCTTATGATTATCTTCGGTGCAGGGTTCAATGGGAAGACAATCAATAAAATCAAATTTAAAACCATCCAAAGAATAACGGTTATACAAATCTGTTATCACTTCAATAATATGTTCATAGGTTAATTCACTTTGGGGACATAAATTAGCAAAACTTTCTGTTGGCCTTATAAGTAAATCTTTATATTTTTTATAGGCTTTAGAATATTTTCCTACCATAAATGGAGCAATCCAAAGTACATACTTCATGCCGATGCTCTGGATTCGTTTTACATGTTTTTTAAAATCTCTACAAAAAGTATCGCAAACTTCCCAATCTCCTGTATACCAATATCCTCTGCCTGAATCAGGTGTAAACCATCCATCATCTACGATAAGAGTCTTATAACCTAATTTTCGAGCTTCGAGAGCAGTCTTCTCAATCCAGTCTCCGTGTAAATTTTGATGTACTGCATACCAGGTACAAAAGACAGGTTCATAAGCAAATGAAGGAATATCCTTCCTTTCAGTTTCAGTCCATTCACTATACGTTTTTGTAATCTCGAACCAAGATTTTTCTTCTCTGGAAAAGAATATTTCATACTGAAAAGAAGTATTTAATACATTACCAAGAGTCTTTACTTCTAATCTTAATTCAGATGATTCTTCATCAAGCTTCCCTGTTATTTTATAGCCTGGTTCCGGTTCCTTTATACCCAGAGCTATTTTGTTTATTCCTTTACGATTAATAAAGGATAAAAAAGGAAAATTACGATGGGAAGAAATTTCTTCATCGAACTGTTCAGGAATTTTCGATAGACAAGGATTATCACCTTTGCCTGGCATTGACACCCCATGAATATCTATTAGTGGAATATTTATTCTCAGACTGAAATTTTTCATATTGAAGGCGTTCCCATCTTTTCTAAAAATATGAGGGATGATTACTTTTCTTTTATTTGAAATTTGTTTT
>JAHIPR010000318.1 GCA_018903015.1 bacterium | reverse complement strand
TCTAAATATGCTCAGATTATTGCTGGTCAGGAAATGGGTTCAAAGGGACACCATATTGAAATAGCCAAAAAGAAAGGTAAATATAAAGATGATCAGGTGTTAATGATTGGAGATGGTGGTGGAGATTTAAAAGCGGTTAAGATAAATGAGGGACTTTTTTATCCTACTCCACCTGGTAAAGAAAAAGAAGCCTGGGAGAAATTTCCAGAAGCATTTCAAAAATTTATTAAAAGGAAATATCAAGGAGAATTTGAAGATAATCTTTTAGAAATATTTGATAAATCTCTTCTTACTTCTCCGCCATGGCAGAAAGCGGATTATAATCATTTTGTTTCTTATAAAGAAAAGCAAGAAATAAGGAAAAGCTTATATAAAAAGTTTAACCCTCAAGGTAGGCTTCTTGTATTATAAAATGTTAATTGATTTCCCAAATAATTTATTTTTTAAATTATTTGAATAAAAAAGAAGGGAGGTTAATAAAGAGTGTAGTATATATAATGTAAGGACATAGATATTTTTGTCTGGTATTAAAAATTTTTAAAAATTAGGAGGTTTTTCATGAAAAAGTTAACTTTAACATTATTAATGGTCACAATTATGTTGTGCAGCGTGTTCGTAACAGGCCTGGCAGCAGGCAAGGTGCTTCATATGTATACCGCATTTGACACAGAAGAGGCTAAATATTATATTGATGCTTTTGAGAAAGAAACGGGAATTGATGTAGAATGGGTGAGAATGTCTTCTGGTGAAGTATTGGCCCGCATAGAAGCAGAATCCGCAAATCCTCAAGCAAGCATGTGGCATGCAGGTTCAAATACATCTCATATAAATGCTGCATCAAAGGGCTTACTTGAACCATATAAACCTAATACCGATTTTGAATTAATAGACATTTTGCATGCAGAGGATTGGGCCTGGACAGGATTCTATACTGGTGCCATTGGATTTGTTTCTAACATAAATTTTTTAAAGGAACATAATGTAGAAGCTCCGACTTCCTGGTCTCATCTTTTAAACCCAGCTTTTAAGCAAAACGTTGCTATAGCTTATCCGTATACTTCTGGTACTTCATATACTACTTATGCAACTCTTATCCAAATGGTTGGTCTGGAAAAAGCTCTGGACTGGTGGGAAGAATTTGATAAACAAAGTATTTTTCAGTATACTAAATCAGGCACTGGATGTATACCGATGGTTGGATTAGGTGAAATAGCAGTTGGCATTGCTTTCTCACACGATATCCTTGCCAAGGGTGTAAATGAAGGATACCCAGTGGTTATGACCTTCCCCTTAGAAGGAACTGGTTATGAAGTTGGAGGTCTTTCTTTAATTAAAGGTGGACCGGAACCGGAATTAGCAAAACAATTTATTGACTGGTGTTATACCAAACAAGCCCAGGATCTATTCCAGAAATATAACCGCTTACCAGTTAATCCAAAAGCAACCGTTGCCGAAGGTTCAGTAACTTTAGATAAAGTAAAATTAATCGATTATGACGCAATCTGGGCAGGCGAGCACAAAGATGAATTGGTTACTGCTTGGAGAGATAGGATAGGAAAATAATTAAAGTGTGTTAGCGAAGTAATAGATAAATAATAATCCCTGTTACTGGTTGATTATTTTAGTAGCAGGGATTATTATATTATTGCAATAATTATATTTTAGGTTTAAAAATATGGCCAGTTCAAAAAGAAAAATACAAGAGATCACAGGAAATCTTCGTTTGATATGGAAAGAACCGCTATTATTTGTATCTATACTGGCAATTTTTTATTGCTTAATAGTATTTGTGGTATTTCCGATATTTCAAGTTTTTAAAACAAGCTTAATTATTGATAAGCAATTGAATTTTTCCAACTATTCAGCAATTTTTTCCAAAAGGTATTATTATCAACCTTTCTTTAATAGTATGCTTTTAGGGGTGTACACTGCAACTATAGGTACTGTAATTGGGTTTATCTTTTCTTATGCTCTTACTAGAACTCCCATGCCCTTTAAAAATTTCTTTCGGGTAACTGCAACATTTCCTATTATTTCTCCTCCCTTCGTAGTTGCACTATCGGCTATTCTTCTTTTTGGGAGGGCAGGAAGTCTTAACCCTTTTATAACCAAAATTATCGGTGATTATACTATATATGGGCTGGGAGGATTGATACTTGTTGAAACGATTGCTTATGCCCCTACAGCTTTTTTAGTTCTTTACGGTATTCTTCAAGCTATTGACCCATCATTAGAAGAGGCTTCTATGGATTTGGGAGCATCGAGAGCAAAAGTGTTTTCTACCATTACCTTACCTCTGGCTACTCCAGGCATTGCAAGTGCCTGGCTTTTGGTATTTATCCAATCTTTAGCTGATTTCGGAAACCCTATGGTTATTTCTGGAAATTACCGAGTTCTTTCAGTGCAGGCTTTTTTGCAAATTACCGGGATGTACGATTTATCTCGGGGTTCTACTCTGGCGATACTTCTGTTCATTCC
>JAHIPR010000317.1 GCA_018903015.1 bacterium | reverse complement strand
TCATTACCAATCGCATAATCTCCGATGGAAAGTAAAATATCGCCGGCCTGTAAATATTCATCTGCCGGAGATCCGGGGATGATCTGATTGATCAGAACACCGCTTAGTCCTTCCTCCATTTGATAATATTTTCTTAAACCCTGATTTTCCATATCCTGCATACTCACCCCCAGACTGGGGTAGCCGTCATAAGTACCATCCTTCAAATCATCAAAAAAGTAACGAATAACCGGAACCGGTACCATATACCCGATATTTTGGGAAGAAGAAATACCCTGCATGACCACACCTACAATCTTATCATTAACCAGAACCGGACCACCACTATTACCCGGATTGATTGCCGCATCGATTTGACCGGCTAAAAATGACGAAGAACTATGGACATAAGGCTGATGTTCAATTCGGGAAATAATACCCTTGGTAATGCTCAACATATCACCGCCCATGGGAAATCCATAGACCAGGACTTCCTGCTGGGTTTCAGGTAATTCACCAAATAATAAAGCAGGTTCCCCATCAAAAAAGGCGGGGTCTTCTACTTTTAGTAGAGCCAGGTCGGTTAAATGTGAAACGGCAACTACTTGCGCCTGGTAACGTTCGGTTTCCCCATATTTCCGGACCTGTAAGAAAGTATGATCACTCACCACATGGGCATTGGTCAGAATAAGATTATTCTCAATAATACATCCTGAGCCTGAAACACCCTGGGGTCCCCGCATGCTCCAGGGATTATAATAATCCGGTGAATTACTGACCGTATACACTTTAACAATTGCTTCCCTGACATCTAAAACGGCACTGGATACCGGGAAGGTAATACCCAATAATAATATGGTAATCAAAAAGAATATTAACCTGACTTGATATAAATTGGGCAAAAGTAAATATCTGTTTAAACCTCTTGAATTATTTTGTTTTTTCATAATGTGAACCTCTCTATCTAAAAATAATAATCGATTAACTTATCGCCAATGCGAGACTTTTATTCATTTTACCATGAATACTTAGCAAATCAAAACACCAAATGTGCAAACCGTCCCTTGTCACATTTTTTCTCTATCGCGGTAAACAAGAAAAGCTGGCATCATTTGCACAATCTTTGACGAACTGCATCATATAGAATTATTCCAGCAGCCACTGATGCATTTAGGGATTCAGTGTACCCCAAGATAGGAATTTTTATCTGCTTATAAGCTGCCTTCCTCCATATATCATTTGGTCCCCTATTTTCGTTTCCAATGACTAAAGCGAAAGGTTCTTTGAGGTTAACGGAATAGTAATATTCTTCACCATCTAAATCTGCTACTATAATCTTTATAGAGTTATGGCTTAACCATCTGACAGCTTCCTCATCGTCAAGACCATTTACAATAGGCAGCTGAAACAGTGAACCCATGGTAGATCTAATAACTTTTGGGTTGAATAAATCTACAGTTCCTTTAGTTAATAATACTGCAGTAGCACCTGCTGCAGCGCTGGTTCGTATGATTGTTCCAAGATTTCCAGGATCCTGTAGGCCATTTAAAACAACTACTAAAGGATTTGCACCAAGAATTATATCTGCCAATGATATTTCTATTTGCTCAGCTACAGCTATTATTCCTTGAGGACTAACTGTATCTGAAACTTCCTTAAATAGATTATTGGGCAGCCTTAAAACCTGGCAACCTTGATTAATTTTTGGCACATTTTCTACGGTTTCATTAATAATAAGGTATTTTATTTTTACTCCCCTGCTATTCGCTTCCTCAAGAAGCCTGGTGCCTTCTATGAGAAATAATCCATTGCTTTCACGAACTTTTTTTTGACTTAAGGCTTTTATTAACTTATATATTGAGTTTTCCTTGGAAGTAATATCTTTATACTGCTTCATATATAATACTCCTCTATAGATTCTCCCTCATTCGAGAAAAATTACCTTACTCACTAATTATAAGGTTTATATTTTATTCTACAAAAACAGTGAAAAACCCTCTTTTTTATAAAAAATCAATCAAAATTATTTTCGACCCCTTTCACATTCTTGTCCCATATCACTTGAAAAATATTTTTTAATAGCGTAATATTGATTCCAAGTAATCTTTCATTGCTTCCTTAATAATATGGGCATCAGTTTTTCCTGAGATTTTTGATAGCTCTTTTATATTTTAAGGTATATTTGTTTATATAGCATTGAATAGACCATATTTAATAAATTTTAAGGGAATAAAATGGAAATTTGGAAAAAAAATC
>JAHIPR010000316.1 GCA_018903015.1 bacterium | reverse complement strand
AGATTCCTCCATAAACGAAGAAATTGACCGTTTAAGACTCTCTGCTACCAGTTCCCTCTTGGAAAGAAGAGATGTGATTATTGTTGCCAGCGTATCTTGTATTTATGGGTTAGGTTCTCCTACGGATTATCAAGAATTAGTATTAAAAATTAGTAAGAACGAAATTTTCAAAAGAGATAATATTTTAGAAAGGCTTATAAACATACACTACGAGAGAAATGATATTGATTTTCACCGTGGATGTTTTAGAGTTAGAGGAGATGTAATTGAAATATTTCCTTCCTATTTAGAATATGCCTTTCGTATAGAGTTATGGGGTGATAGGATAGAAGCAATTTTCGAGATAGACCCTCTAATCGGAAAAGTTAAAAAGAGAAAAGATAAATTGATAGTTTATCCTGCAAAACACTTTGTTACTACTAAAGATAAATTAGAAAAAGCGATTTTATCTATTGAAGAAGAATTAAGAGAAAGATTAAAGTATTTTAAAAAAGAGGGAAAGCTCTTGGAGGTTCAAAGATTAGAACAAAGAACAAAATATGATTTAGAAATGTTAAAAGAAGTGGGATATTGCAGTGGAATCGAGAACTATTCTCGTCATATTAGCGGAAGAAAATCAGGAGAACCGCCGGCAACTCTGTTAGATTATTTTCCTTCTGATTTTATGATGTTTATTGACGAATCCCACGTGACTATTCCTCAATTAAGAGGTATGTTTGCGGGCGATAAGTCTCGAAAGGATAGTTTGGTAGAATATGGTTTTCGCCTACCTTCTGCCTATGATAATAGACCACTATATTTCAAAGAAATAGAAAATTATATGGATAAAGTTATCTTCGTTTCTGCAACCCCAGCCAAATATGAATTAGAAGGAAGTAAGCAAACAGTTGAACAGATTATCAGACCTACAGGATTAGTTGACCCGGAGATAATTTTAAGACCAGCTAAAAATCAGATTGATAACTTGATAGCAGAAATAAAAAAAAGGACAGAAAAAAAAGAGAGAGTATTAGTGACTACTTTAACTAAAAGAATGGCTGAAGATGCAGCTGAGTATTTGGAAGAAATTAATATAAAAGCAAAATATCTTCACTCAGAGATTAAGACTTTGGAAAGGATTAACATTTTAAAGGATTTAAGATTAGGTAAATTTAATGTATTAGTAGGAGTTAATCTTTTAAGAGAAGGATTAGACCTCCCGGAAGTATCTTTAGTAGCTATTTTGGATGCTGATAAAGAGGGTTTTTTAAGGTCAGAAACCTCTTTAATTCAGACTATGGGGAGAGCAGCAAGAAACATAAACGGCACAGTTATTTTGTATTGTGAAAATATTACTGGGTCGATAAGAAGAGCAGTGAAAGAAACTAATCGAAGAAGGGAAATACAATTAGAATATAATCATAAATACCAGATAACTCCCAAAACTATAACTAAGACGGTAGAAGAATTTGCTGTTATTAATAACATAAATAGTTCCGAAGATTTTTCTACTGTAAGCGAAGAGCATGAAAAATACTTAAGTAAGAGCAATTTATGGTTATTGATAAAATCTTTGGAGAAAGAGATGAAGCAAGCAGCAAAAAATTTAGATTTTGAAAGAGCAGCCTTGTTGCGAGATGAAATAAGAAGATTAAAAAAAGAGGAAACTTTATTCGGGAAATAAATAACTAGCGTATAGCGTACAGCGTGGAGCGTAGAGTTAGGAAAGAAGAAGTTAGAATTCAGAAATCAGAATAAATCCGTATCTCGTTAAGAATTAGTTAGTTGCCTGGTTAGTTAGTTAATAAATCAGTACAAACCAGTTAACTAATTAACTATATAAACGTTCAACTATCTAACAAATATTGATTGGTAATGAGTATGGCTTTGATTTATCAAATATGTTTTAGTTCGAATAAGCTCGACGCTAAAAAATTAAAAATACATAACAAGTATTTTCTTTATGATACTAAACGCTAAACGCTGCACGCTATACGCTAATTTAAAGGAGAGATATTAAGTGGTTCAGACTAAGATAATAATTAAAGGAGCACGAGAACATAATCTAAAGAATATTAATCTGGAAATACCTAGAAACAAATTGATTGTAATTACCGGATTGAGCGGTTCTGGTAAATCTTCTTTAGCTTTTGATACGATTTATGCAGAAGGCCAGAGAAGATATATTGAATCTTTGTCTTCTTATGCTCGTCAATTTATGGAAAGAATGAAAAAACCTGACCTGGATTACATTGAAGGATTATCACCAGCGATTTCAATTGATCAGAGAAAAGCAAGTAAGAATCCTCGTTCTACCGTAGGCACCGTAACGGAAATTTATGATTATTTGCGATTACTTTTTGCCCGGATTGGAATACCTCATTGCCCGCAGTGCGGTAGACGGGTTAGCAAGCAGACGGTCGAGCAGATGGTTGATCAAATTTTAAATTTATCCCCGGGAACAAAAATACAAGTCTTAGCCCCGGTAATTCGCTTCAAAAAAGGTGAACACAAACAAATATTAGAAGATATTCAAAAAAAAGGATTTGTTAGAGTAAGGGTTGATGGAAACACTTTCGAAGTAGAAGAAGATATAAAAATCGATCGGTATAAAAATCATAATATAGAAGTTGTAATAGACAGGTTAATAGTAAATCCTGAAATGAAGACTCGTTTGGCTGGTTCTATCGAAACTGCTTTAAGTTTAAGTGAAGGAATAGTAGTAATTAATATAGAAGGTGGTAAAGAAAAGATGTTTAGCGAGCATTTTTCTTGCCCCAGCTGTGGAATTAATTTACCAGAAATTGCTCCCCGAATCTTTTCATTTAATAATCCTTATGGAGCCTGTTCTGCTTGTGGTGGGTTGGGTTTTAAAATGGAATTTGATCCTGAATTAGTTGTACCGGATAAGAACAAATCTATACTTCAGGGTGCCTTAGTTCCCTGGGGAGAGGTTAAAGGAAAATATTTATATCACATATTAAAGGGTTTAGCCGATTTTTATGGCTTCAGCCTTAACACATCTTTCGTTAAATTAAAACCTGAATTTCAGGAGATTATATTATACGGTTCGGGAGGAATAAAGATACCCTTTCAATATCAGAACGATGAACGATCTACCTATTGGACTCATGAAAATTCTTTTGAGGGAGTAATTAATAATTTAAAAAGACGTTATCGAGAAACTAAATCAGAATATATTCGCACAGAGATACAAAAGTTTATGAATATTGGACCCTGTCCCTCTTGTGAGGGTAAAAGACTTCGTCCAGAAAGCTTAAGTGTTACTATTGACGGTTTTTCTATAGCGGATATTACTGAAAAATCTATTAAATGGAATTATGATTTTTTTGAAAAATTAAAATTAGATGAAAGAAGAAGGGTTATTGCCGGCCAAATTTTAAAAGAAATAAAAAATAGATTAAGTTTTTTAAGTAATGTAGGTTTAAATTATCTAACCTTATCTCGTTCATCTTCTACATTAGCAGGGGGAGAGAACCAGAGAATTCGTTTAGCTTCCCAGATTGGCTCGAGCTTAACCGGAGTACTTTACATCTTAGATGAACCGAGTATTGGTTTACATCAAAAAGATAATTCTAAACTTTTGCAGACTCTTATCAAGCTGAGAGATTTAGGGAACACAGTGATAGTAATTGAGCATGATGAAGCTACGATGAGAATTGCAGATTACATCGTAGATCTTGGCCCTGGAGCAGGGGTACATGGAGGATATTTAGTAGCAAAGGGGAGCTGTAAAGATATAATAGAAAATAAGAAATCTATTACTGGAAAATATCTGAGCCACTTCAGTAAAATTAATATCCCCTCCAGAAGAAGAAAGGGTAATGGAAAATATTTAAAGATTTACGGAGCTCGCCAGTACAATTTAAAAAATATTGATGTATCTATTCCATTAGGTACATTTACTTGTATTACTGGAGTATCTGGTTCCGGGAAAAGTACTTTGATCGAGGAGACTTTGTATAAAGCTTTAATCAAGAAAATATATCAGAGCAGAGTTCATCCCGGTGATTATGATAAGATCGAAGGAATAGAAAATATTGATAAAGTGATAATTATCGATCAATCACCCATAGGTAGAACTTCTCGCTCTAATCCTGCTACTTATACCGGAGCCTTTGCTCCGGTTAGAGAAATATTTTCCAGGACAAAAGAAGCTAAAATTAGAGGTTATAAGGCGGGTAGATTTAGCTTCAATGTAAAAGGTGGAAGATGTGAGGCCTGTCAGGGTGGTGGGATAGTAAAGATTGAAATGTATTTTTTACCTGATGTATATATACCCTGTGAAGTTTGTAAAGGCCAAAGGTTCAATCGTGAAACTTTGGATATAAAATATAAGAGTAAAAATATAGATCAGGTCTTAGATATGACTGT
>JAHIPR010000315.1 GCA_018903015.1 bacterium | reverse complement strand
ATCAATATCCCCTCTTGCGACCAAAGCTTTCAATATCGGTACTTGATATTCAGGTCCCCACGCTTTAGGATATTCTCCAACAATTAATTCTACTCCTAATTCTGCTGCTTTGGCTTGGGCACCTTTCTCCATAGTAAAGTAAAAAGGATCAGCAATACCAGGCATGAAGGCAAATTTCAATTTAGCAGCACATGTCATAGATACAAAAGATAAAACTAAACAGATTAACAGTAAAACAATGATAAACTTTTTCATTTTTTTCCTCCTTAATAAATTTACTTTCTTCAATGCAGTTTCAAAAACATTTGTGAAAACAAGATAGTAAATTACTAATTATTTTTTCTTCTTTAATTTCACCTCCTTAAATTTTTTAATTTTTACTCAGTGCCAAATTAGCTCGACCAACTTCTTCTTGTTTTACCTGAATACAAAAAATGTTCTTAAAAAGCTATAAATTTTTTCGATTGTTAGGTTATCTTAAATTTCTGAACTCTTTTTTTCTAACCAATGGATCAACGCATAAATTCCTGCGCCATTAGTTACCGCATTTGATGAGATACTGGAGAATTGAATATTCACTGCCTGTTCTCCAAATAAATAGTGAGATACAATTTTCCTAATCGGTTGAATTAAAGGTTCCCCCAAAACGGCCATTTCCCCTCCAATAAATACGGTCTGGGGTCCGATCATATGAATAGCATTCACAATAGCAGAACCTATCCAGGTTGCTATCTTTTTCACGATTGAATTAGCGATTTGATTATCTTGTTGAACTAATTCAGCCATTTTTTTCAAACTTTTTACTGGCAAGCCCTGAGAATTAGCCAAATGTAGTAAGACATCTACTCCAGCAATGTCCTCCAGATACTGAAATTGCCCTTGTTCATAACATAAAAACTCAATTATTCGATGCTCTTTTGATGCGTAGATCAGTAAAAATATCACTTATATCATCACTTGGAGAAGAAAATTCTGAAATAACCGCTCCTTCCTCTCCTGCCTGAAACCAATGGAGAGTATTTTTGCTAATGGTATATTGATCCCCAGGCAACAGGATAATTTCATGATATACGGAATAATATTTCTCATCTCCTGCTGGAGGATGAGTCTTCGGATTTTCGGTTTTCTCTCCTTCAATATAGAGATATATCTTACCATATCTACAACGGAATGTTTCCATTTTACCTTCCCTACCATTATGATCAGGATGACGGTGCTCAGGACAGGTCTGACGAGGAAATAGAACCATTTCTTTCGCACAATACCTCGAGTTATTTATATAGACTACAAGAACAAGACCGGTTCGTTCAAAATCATTTAAACCAAGATCAGCAATTTCCATATTTTCCTTCTCTTGTGAAGAAAGAATAATAGCTGCTTCTTTAAAATATTTAAGAGCTTTTGCCTTTATTCTTTCTTTTTCTTCTTCTCTCATTTTTTTCCCTTCCTTCTTCTCATCATTTTTAAAATTAAAAGATAATCATACAACCTGATCTTTAGGGCTCTTCCAAATTTTATATTGATAATCATATTTCCAGTTGTCTATCGGAATAGAAAGTGATAAGCGTTTCCATCCAGAGGTTACTCTCTTTACAACTTCAGGCAAAGGTCGAATCCCTCCGGTAGCATCAACCGCTTCTACACAACAGGCACCTACAGCAGTAGCTAAGGTAATGACCTTTTCCGGTTCTCCTCCATCTAAAAGTTGAGCTAAAAATCCAGCAATGGTAGCATCGCCGGTTCCAGTAGTTCCTTTAACCTCCGCAGCAAAACAAGGAGATAAAAGCTGCCGATAATTCCACTGGATGGGGTTAATTATGCTCGATAAATTACTTTTTTCTGTCTGGTGTGATCTCAAATATAGACCCTGGTCGCCCAACTTTATTGCTACCACATTTGCCCCATAATCAATTAATTGCCTGGCTAATTGATCTAATAATAAACCATCAATTCTTTCTTTCTTTTCTGAAATATTATAAAATTTCTCTGGATTTAGCATATACAACAGTTCATCAATACTGGGCATAAAAATATCCACCATAGGTAAAACGTTTTTAAAGAATTTGTACCAATCTATTTTACCGGCAGGGGATTCAGGGTCCGGCATAGCCATATCCAGACTGGTAATCATATTCATCTTTCTAATCCTTCGAAACATTTTTACCAGTTCCTTTCCGTCGTTCTCATAAAATTTCTGCATTAAAGGAGGATATCCAAAATGGAATATGCGGCCATTTTTTATTTTTTCATAAGGAATATCATTCGCAGTAAAGGTATGATTGGGTCCAGGATAATGTAAAAAGACCCGATCAGTATCTGGTGGGTTTAAAACAATAGTATAAGAAGAAATCTCATTTTCACCAATAATCATATTTTCTACTAAAGCCTTATCTTCCTTCTTTAAAATCTCTAAAATAACCTTTCCAAAGGCATCTGCCCCAATTTTTCCCAACAAAGCAGTACTAATGCCCAATTTTTTAAGTGTTATTCCTGTATTTGCTACAGCTCCTCCGGTTGATAATTTCAATCCTGACATTTCCAGAATATGTCCTGGAACAATCGTCTTAATACTCCCAATCTTCCAATCTGGAATAATATCTAAACAAATATGACCTGCAACGACTATATCCATAAAATTCTCCTATTTGAATAATAAAAAATATTTTTATTAATTTAGATTCCTTTTGCTATTTCTTTCATAACTTTTGCTTCCTCATCCTGATGGCTGGATAAATGACAAATACTTCTTAATATATATTCTAATCCCCTTGGATATTCTCTCTGGAAAAATATTTTATCTGTGGGATACATTTCCCCTTTCTGGTCTTTTGCTTTAAAATCTAAGGCAGCATAAAATGCTCTTTTGATCTTATGATAAGGAGTGCCTTGTCTTTGAGCCAAAAGCATTGGTCCTATTAATCTTTCATTCTTATCTAACTTACGATACAAATCTCTACCTACTCGAAAAATAGTATCTGCCAATGATTTATTTTGAAATCTAAAAAGTAGATCATCAATATGGTTTTGTAAATCTTGTAGAGTGAGGTCCTTGGGATATGCTCTATTTAAAGCTACTACTGATTGCTTCATACATTCCCGAACAGTTTTATAAATTTCTGGTACTTCTAATACCTCATATATAAAAGTCATTTTTGGATTAAATTGATATCCTAAATAAGCTGATGCAGAATGACCTAAATTATGGATAAAAAGTTTTCTATCTACATAGGCTTTGATATTTTCAACAGCCCAAAGATCCTTAATAAGAGGAAGAGGGCTCTTAAACCCTTTTTTATCTACAATAAGAGTATTATAAGGCTCGGCAAATACCCACAACAAATCCTTTTTCTTGTCCTCCTCTTTCATTAGAGGAACCATTTTCCCTATGCTTGATTCTATTAATCCAACCAGTTCCTCGAAAGGATATTCTCGAGGAAGATGACTTTTTAATTCCCTCCTTAAATAATCCGATACATTCCTGAAATTCTCGGCAATAATAATATCTAAAGGATTTTTTCCTCTTTTTTCATATCTCAATTGAAATCCTTGAGCAATTACCGGTACAATTTGAGGTAAAGCATATTTTCCTACTGCCGTAGCGGTGATATCCGCATCTACCATTTCCCGAATAACTGCCTCTTTATCATAACCATCTATAGCTCGGACATTTTCTATCAAAATAATTTCATCAGGAAGTTCATTTCTTTTTATTACTAACTTATATGCTCTTTTTTTGTTGAGTTCCACTACCAGCTCTTTTTTTATATCAACAAAAACAACTTCATATCCAGAACGAGAGAATAGCTGTCCAATAAATGATCTCCCAATATTCCCCGCTCCAAATTGAACTATCTTTTTGTTATATATCATTCTCTTCACTACTCGATATAAACTAATTTTGTACCCTATCCTATGAAAAATTTGGGTTTAAATTAAAATAATTTTTTAAATATGTTCTTTTTTATCCTATTTAATAATTCGACAATATCTTTAAAAATCCTTCTTTTTTTAAAAGAAAAAATAATAAACCTATTAGTGCTTAAATAAAAATGCTATGCTTTTTCTCCTCGAGCAAAAATTATTTGGAACAAATTATCCAAGATATGCGAAATATCTATAAATTTGAGGGTTTAATTAAAATTCCCAATATACTACATTGAGTAATCCGCAAAATTGCCTACTAAAAATTCACAAAATATTTAAGGGTAAAGTTGATGAAAGTATGGGTAATGAAAGCAGGCCAGAATGATTTTCCCCGATAGGCAATATATCCGAACCACAATCCCATCGGAATACACATTAGTATCTCTATTTCCGGCTTGCCAATATGAAGAAGCACAAAGGGAACCATTTGTATAAGGATGCTCGCTTCTTTAAATCTTTCCTTAAGTCCGAACAGTAGAAAACCGCGAAGTATATATTCCCAGACAAAAAGAAGCGGAACCATTTCAGTAAAGAAACTGTAGTAATCAAAAGGTTTACCATAATACTGATCTACAGAAGAAAAAAGAGAACCGATATACAATACCGGGATAGCAATAAGAACCGTTATGGCTACGTAAAAACCCCATAACTTGTAATCCCCTATTCGGAGTCCAAAATCAAGAGGATTCTCCCTCAAGATAAATAAAATAGTGAAAACCGGGAGAATCATATAATATACTGTATAGTTTACTACCAAAGATGACCCTATTGGTCGACAAATTGCCAGAACAAGGAAAAGCGTCGACATACACAGGATAACCGCTTCCTTATAATTATTTTTAAAAAAAGAATATATCTCCTGTAATTCTTGCTTAAAGAGATTTACCATAATGCCTCCTAACCCTAATAAACCTATATTAATTTACTTATACGATAAACTTTTCAAAAATCCTTCTTTTTAGAATAAAAAATCCAAATAGGAAATAAAAAAGCCTTTTAGCAGTGTACCTTCCAATCTATTTAACAATAAGTTCTATATTCCTAATTCCTATTTTACTACATTGCCTGAGCTATTTGGATGATGTATCACCTCTATAAACGCTCTTATCTATTTGGTATTATATTGTCAGAACAACCGTCCTTGACATTTCATTAAATTCTAAATAGTTTACGTTCATTTGGCAGCCGAAAGTCTTTGGATTTGTTGACATTTATAAAATTTCGCCTGCTTTCTTTCCGTCTATTTTTTAATCATTACTAAAAGCATCTTGAACTTCTCCACCGCTTTCATTGAATGTGGTTTATTTGCAGGCATAATTATCATTTCGCCATCCTTTACAGTAAACAGCTTTCCCGATATTGTAACTTCTGCCTGGCCGTCAATTATATTGACTAAAGCATCAAATGGTGCGGTATGTTCGCTTAGCCCTTGCCCTTTATCAAAAGCAAATACAGTGATTATTCCTGTGTCTTTCTTTATTATCTCACTGCTTACAACAGTATTCTCTTGATATTTTACCAAATCAGATAGGTTTTTCACTTGCATGGCTACCACCTCCTCCCATGTTATTCGATAATATCAGTGTACTTTCAGCTTCTCTCTCTACTACTTTTTATTCCTTCAATGTCATCTTTGGTAAAAACAGGATAATCACGATAGTCTCTTTTGTGCTTGATACATCCTTTTTCAATCCAATTATCTAACCTCTACCGATGCATCTATATCAAAAGGATTTGTTCTAACTGCAAGAGAAAAAAGATTAAAAAACGCTCCTATAACCATATTTAATTTGTTCAACATAGCTTTCTTTTCTCTATAGTGCAGTAACTGGTGCAAAACCAAAGTCACTAACAAAACTTCAAAGAAAACAAAAGCGATATCTCCAATAAGATATATGAAAATATGATGTGCGTCTCTAAAAATAAAATAGTGAATAAAATAAACCAGCGCAGATAAAGCTATTAGGGACAGACCTAATAAAACCTGCCAACTAAATACTCGTTTCATTTTTTATTTCCTTTACTTTATTTATTAATTTCTTCTTCTACCTCTTTAGCACCTTTTCTATAGAATTTTTCTTCATCTGGGGCAAGTTCTTTCAAAAGTCTAAGAAATTCTCCAGCATGAACACGCTCTTCATCTGCGATGTCCTTCAACACATCTTGTGCTAATTGGTTATCAGTTGATTCAGCAAGTTGCATATAAAGCTGAATGGCTTCATACTCTGCTGCAATCATAAACCTTATTGCGCGAATTAACTCTTCATTGGTGAGCTTACGGTCTTTTTTAAGACCAGGAAATGGATTTCCAAATTCAGGCATGGCTACCTCCTTTTATTGAAATTTTATCCTTCCTTTAACCTTCTATTTTTTCCATAGGTTGCCCGCAACAGAAAAGTTCTACAGAACCAATCTTTATCACAATAACCTCACACTTAAATTATACAACATTCACTATATTTAGACAAACCGCCGAATTATAATACCCTCTTTATCTAAGATCATGACCCGGGATATTTCCTCATGTGTTTCGATAATGGTTTTAATTCTTTGTTTAACCTTTTCTATCCTTGGGGTATGATCAATGCTCTCATCTACAGCGTCTCGGAAAGCAACCCCGGTTGCTACCATTTTGGTAAGTGCCTCATATTGGCTTAATAATGTTTCAATATGGCTCGCTCTGGATTGAGCGGTATTGATTAGATTATTGGTGATCTGCTGTTTGATGATATTAGTGGATATCTTTCTGCTAATTAGAATGGAGCTTATGCCTACAAATATTACCAATGATAAAATGATTATGAGAAATTTTTTTGGATTTTCATTATTTTTTACCTTTTCTTTCCTTTGAAGTCTCAATGCTCTACACGACATACTATGCTGCTACAATGATTAGAATTTAAATCTTTTTTCTTTAAATAGTTTGATACAAGCATCTACTACTTCTGAGTCAAAAAGGATATTTTTATACTTTGAAATTTCTGCTAAAGATTCATTAATACTAAGAGCAGGTCGATAAGATTTATAAGAAGACATTGCTTCAACCACATTTGCTACCCCTAATATTTTTGCCTCGATAAGAATTTCATCACCTTTTAACCCTCTCGGATATCCTGAACCATCTATCTTTTCTTGATGTTGAAAGACAATTTCAGCAATAGGCCAGGGAAAATCTACTTTTTTTAAGATTTCATAACCTGTTCTGGGATGATTTTTAACTAAATTAAATTCTACTTCAACTAATTTACTTGGCTTACTTACAATTTCAGTGGGTAAATTAACCTTCCCCACATCATGAACCAGGGAGGCAAACCTTACTCCTTCAATCTTATCCTGAGGGAGTTTCATCTCTTGGACTATAGCAGTAGCAAGTTTGGAGACTCTTTGGTGGTGTCCTCTGAGGTAGGGGTCTCTTATTTCAACTATTTCCGCAATAATATAGGCAATACCTTCTATAATTTTTTGTAACTTTTCAACCAGTTGTTCTTTTTTCTCCTCTATGTGTTTCATCTTTTGAATTTGCACCTCCATAAAAATTAGTATTAAATTATTTTATATAAGAGTAATTGGTGATTTAGTTTCTACACAATAACAACAATAATTTTTCCCCATTTCTTAAAACATGCAAATATCATTTTTAATCACTTTTATTTATTTAAATTTAAATCCCTTTTCCTTAAAGAGCCTTAAACAGGTATCTACAACTTTCGGGTCGTAAAGGATTCCTTTATTTTTAGAAATTTCTTTTAAGGTTATCTCTATGCCTAATGCCGGACGGTAAGGACGGTGAGAGGACATGGCTTCTACTACATCAGCAACTCCTAAAATTTTAGCTTCAAGTACAATGTTATTACCTTCTAGACCCTGAGGATATCCTGAACCATCCAATCTTTCATGATGTTGAAGGATAATCTGGGCTACGGGATAGAAAAAATCTATGGATTTTAAGATATTATATCCTATTTGGGAATGTTCTTTGATTAGACTAAATTCTATATCAGTTAACTTGACGGGTTTACTTAAGAGTTCTGTAGGAATACCGATCTTCCCGGTATCGTGGATTAAAGAGGCTATCCTTATCCCTTCAACCTTGT
>JAHIPR010000314.1 GCA_018903015.1 bacterium | reverse complement strand
AGAAGATGGTAAGATGGAAGGCGTACTTTTGGGAATTAATATCTTAAATTTCCCTTATCGCTGGGACGGAGTTGTGGCCGCCCATAAAAGGGGTTATGGCGTGGTTGCCATGAATCCGTTATTCGGAGGAGCCATACCCACTCATGAAAAAGAGCTTTCTTTTTTAGCTTCAGAAGGAGAAACCCCCACAGAAGCAGCTTTGCGATTCTTAATATCCTGTCCACAAATATCGGTAGTACTAAACGGTTTTACCACCCGTGAGCATATCGATATGGCTTGCCGCGTGGCCGATGAAGCCCTGCCTTTTACTGATGCAGATTTGGAAAAAATCAGAAAAAAAATAGGAGATAATATGAATTCGGCTTGTACCGGTTGCGGCTACTGTGACAACTGTCCCCAGAATATTCCGGTACCTTCTTATATGCAGCTTTACAATGAAAAACAGATATTCGGTAGCAGTAATAAAGAAATGAAAAAGCTAAGTTATTTGTATGGCATAACAGAAAGCCATAGGGCAAGAGCAAATGAATGTATCGAGTGCGGACAATGTGAGGAGGCCTGCACCCAGCATCTACCCATAATAGAACGCCTCAAAGAAATTGCTTCCTGGGAAAATAAATAATTAGTCACCTTTCTAAAGATGCTATACATTCTATATGGCTCGTTTGAGGGAACATATCGATAGGCAAGACTTTTTTTAATTTATAATCACCATCTTTGGTGAGATATTTTAAATCGCGGGCTAAAGTTGCCGGATTACAGGATATATATATCATTTTCTTTGGTTCAATCTTTATAATCTCTTTTAAAGCTTTTAAAGAACAACCCCTGCGGGGCGGGTCTACTATAATAAGATGAACTTCTTCGCCGCTTCTCCTCCATTTATAGAGCCATTCTTCTGCTTTTCCGGTAAATAATTTTAAATTAGAGATACCGTTTAACTCACAATTAATTTTAGCATCCCTGGCTGCGCTTTCTTCTACTTCAATACCATACACCTTTTCAGCCTGCTTGGCCACATAGATAGAAATAGTCGCCGTTCCACAATAAGAATCGATAACCGTTTCTTCTCCGCTTAAATTTGCATATTCTAATATTTTTTCATTCAATATTTCTGCCTGGACTGTATTAACCTGAAAAAAAGACCGGGGGGATATTTTAAATCTGAATGGGCCAATAGCATCTTCCAAATCAGTTTCCCCTTTCAAAAGCCTAAAATCTTTTCCTAGCAAAACCGCTTTAGGGCTCCTATTAATATTCTGATAAATAGAGACCACTTGAGGGAAGGTTCTGGCTAAATCATTTAAAGCGTTTTGGTCAAAACCCAGATTATCTTCTTTAGTAAAAAAAACTATCATTATTTCAGTGGTACTTTTGCTTTCCCTGATTAATATATTTCTTAAGTTTCCTTTCCCTGTCTTATTATCATACACCGCAACTTTTTGTAAACTCAATTGGTCTTCTAAATAACCAACCAATCTATTAATTTGTAAACTAAATAGAACACATCCGCTGGCCGGTACAAAATCATAACTGCCTGCTTTATAAAAACCTAATCGGACCCTCCCTTTTTCCTGGGTCACCTGGAAAGAGCCTTTATTGCGATAACGCCAGGGGTCTTTCATTCCTATGGTAGGCAAAGTTTTTATATTTTGATTGCCTATCCTATTCAAAGTATTTTCTACTATTTCCTTTTTCATTTCTAATTGTTTTTCATAGATGATGTGCTGCAATTGACAGCCTCCGCAGAGATAATAAACAGGGCAGAGGGGTTTTATTCTATGGGGAGAAGATGAAATAACTTCTTTTAATCGACCGCGGGCAAAATTCTTTTTCACTTCGCTAATTTTTACCCTCACTCTTTCCCCAAGAATTGCCCCGGGTACGAAAACGGTAAAATTATCCATTCTGCCTATCCCTTCTCCCTGATGAGAATAGCTATTTATAAAAAGTTCGTAGTTTTCTTCCAACTGCACTGGCTTATCGTTCATTTTATCTCCTGGTAAAATACTAATTTTGCTATCATTTTCGAGTGTAAGCCCTGGAAATATTAATATATTAGTAAAAACTTTTTTAATTTTTGAATTTAAAAATATTTTTCTCTTTACTCAATAAGCGATACGATACGCTCGACATTGATTAACATTATTTATTTTATCATATCATGGTTACCATATATAATACTAAAAATAAATCTTTGGTATTTGCCTTTTTCAAGATCGGCCCCTCTTTAAGGCTAAGCTTCTAAAAAAAATTAAAAATTTTTTTAAAAAATACTTGACAGGTAAAATTTAATCCTATATAATTGCTAATAGCAAATATTGTTAATAGCACAGAGGTTGATAATGAGATGGAAAAGAATTTAGTAGACCTGATAATCGAATTAAAAAAAGGATGCATGGAAGACGAAGAGCAAATTCGAACTCTATGCCACATCTCTTTGGCGGAATACAAGGCAGTTATGGAAATTGACACAACAGAAAGAATAACCTGTAATGTTCTATCTAAAAAGATGGGCCTATCTCCTTCCCGGGGTAGTCGAATCATAGATGGTCTGGTTAGGAAAAAATATCTCATAAGAATGACCAACTCGAAAGATAGAAGATCATTTGTTTTGTCTCTTTCACCCAAAGGAACGAAAATTAAAGAGCAGATCAAGCGGGAGAGGAATAATTGCGAAAGAAGAATTAGAGAAAAATTATCAACAGAAGAATTAGAATTAATAAAAGAAGGATTAGAATTGGTTATTAAAATTCTTCGTCAAGAATAAAAACAAAGGAGGAAAAAACCGATGGAAAATAGTAAATCATCAGAAGTAGAAGTAAATGAAAATAATTTTCAACAGGAGGTTTTAGAATCCTCTACGCCTGTTTTAGTAGATTTTTGGGCTTCCTGGTGTATGCCTTGCCGGATGTTAGCGCCAACTATTGAAAAATTAGCCAAGGAAAATCAGGGCAAGCTTAAAGTATGTAAATTGAATACTGATGAGAACCAGCACATTGCCGCTCAATACGGCATCCAGGGGATACCTACCTTAATCGTCTTTAAGGAAGGCAAAGAAGTTGTCCGTACTGTAGGAGTAATGCCAAAAGAAAAGTTGCAAGAAAAACTTAATCCTATTCTTTAACTTTAACATAAAAGCGGGCTCTAAACTTAAACTTGGAGTCCGCTTTTGATTTTGGTTTTAACTCTTATTTTTATGATTCCCTTCTTCCTTCTTTTCGGTTATTAACATATTTAAATCTAATATATCTTTTTGTATATCAATCAATTTATTTTTAATATTATTTAATTCTTCGCTGTCAGCACCATGATCAGTCTTATACCCCAATCTTTGTAATACTGGCCAGAATATTGATTTTAATTTATCGACACTCTCCTCCATTTCTCTAAGCTCTTTATTTATTCTGTCTATCTCTGACCTTCCCCCGGGCAGAACGCTTTCCCCTTCAATAGATAAACTTTCTCCTAATTCCGGAATATGGGTTTTAATTTTTAATTCCTCTTCGATTTTTCTAGAAATTTCTTCGGTTGCTTCCTCTTCTCCGTGCACTACGAATATTTTTTTGGGTTTATTTTTAAAACTTTTTATCCACTGTATTATCCCTTCTCTGTCGGCATGTCCCGAAAAACCCTCCAAAGAGCATATTTCAGCATTTACCTGAATCTCTTCCCCAAATATTTTGACCACTTTTTCCCCTTCTTTTATCCTTCTGCCCAAAGTTCCCTCTGCCTGGTAACCGACAAATACGATGCTGGATTCTTTTCTCCAAAGATTATGTTTCAGGTGATGTTTTATTCTTCCGGCAGTACACATCCCGCTGGCTGAAATGATCACTTTGCTTTCTTTGGAAAAATTTATCTGCTTAGATTCTTCAGCGGTACGTGTAAACTTTAAATTACGAAAATCCAAAGGGTTATTCCCTATATTTATAAGTTTTAAAGTATCTTCATCAAAACAGTCCGGATTTCTCAAAAATATCTCTGTCGCCGAGACAGTTAGCGGACTATCTACATAAACCGGTACGTTTAAAAAATCCTGGTCTTCAGTTTTAATATATTCAGTATAATATTTGTTTAACTCATAGATTATATCCTGGGCTCTTTCCACTGCAAAAGAAGGAATTACTATATTCCCTCCTCTTTTTACGGTAGCATTTATAATAGAGATTAGTTCTTTGGCATCATCTTCTGAAGGGTGGTGCAGTCTATTTCCGTAAGTCGATTCTACCATCAGATAATCTGCTTCATCGATAAGGTAAGGATCTCTTAAAATGGGCCTATCCCGCCTGCCCAAATCACCTGAAAATACCAACTTGGTTTCTTTACCCTCCTCTTCTTTTATCCACAACTCAATAATGGAGGACCCTAATATATGCCCGGCATCTCTAAATTTTAAACTAACTTCTTCGCTTAATTCTATTTTTTGGTCATACAAAACCGGTTTAAAATATCTCAGGCTCTCTTCCGCTTCTTTCACGGTATAAAGAGGTTCTCTCAACTTTTCTCCTGATCTTCTTCTCTTCCGATTGTCCCATTCATTCTCCATCTCCTGAATATGTCCGCTATCGGGGAGCATAATGGAACATAAATCAACAGTTGCTTTGGTAGAGTATATATCCCCTTTAAAACCTTCCTTTATTAATTTGGGTATTCTTCCGCTATGGTCTATATGGGCATGAGATAGTACTATAAAATCTATCTCTCTAGGATTAAAACTGAAAGGTTGGTAGTTCATCCGGTTAATCGATTTGCTCCCTTGAAACATTCCACAATCTATTAAAAATTTAGTATTCCTGGTTTCAATTAAGAAGTTAGACCCGGTAACTATTTTGGCCGCACCCAAAAAAGATATTTTCATATCGGTTTTTCCTTTCTATAGGTTTAAAATTTCAGCTATCTTTGCCCTCATTTCCTCTTTTTCGCAAACCATTTTATGCCGGATAGGTTTTTTCTCAATATCCCTTATCCCTGGCGGAATGGGAATTCGGGTTAAATCAGACATCTTCTCTATTAATTCAAAATCGTCAGATTTTTCATACTGGCTATCTATTGATTCCATGACACTTTTAGTAAATTTAAAAGGACTGGCCGTGGCCACAATAATTGTCTTGGTCTTGTCCCCGGTTTCTTTGATATAATTTTTATATACTGCATAAGCTACTGCTGTATGAGGGTCGATCAAATATTTCGACTTCTCGAATATCTCTTTTATACATTGGCGGGATTCCTCCTGGGGGATAAACCCGCCGTAAAAATCCTTTAATTTTTTCTTCCTTTCGGAATCTATCCGATAATAACCCTTCTCTTTTAAGGAATTCATTAACTCCTTTACCTTTTGGGCCTCCCTTTCGCTTATCGTCCATAACAATCTTT
>JAHIPR010000313.1 GCA_018903015.1 bacterium | reverse complement strand
TAAAATGAAAGTTTTAGTGGTAAATAGCGGCAGTTCATCTATAAAATATCAGTTATTCGACATGACTGATGAGTCGGTTCTGGCCAAGGGGTTAGTGGAGAGGATTGGAATTTCTGATTCAATTATTAATCATTATCCTTCCGGCAAGAATCCGGTTATAACCCATCAGGATATTCCTAACCATAGGGTTGGGATTAAATTAATGATGGATGCCTTACTTCATTCAAATTATGGTGTAATTAAGGATATCTCTGAAATAGTAGCAGTAGGCCATAGAGTAGTTCATGCCGGGGAAAAATTTTCTGGCTCAGTTTTACTTACCGATGAAGTTATGGATGCCTTAAAAGAATGTATCGAACTTGCCCCTCTACACAACCCACCTAATATTTTAGGGATAGAAGTCTGTAAAGAACTAATGTCCGGAGTACCCCAAGTGGGAGTATTTGATACTGCTTTTCATCAGACTATTCCGGAATGCGCTTATCTCTATGGTATTCCTTATAAATTTTACAAGAAGTATAAAGTGAGAAGATATGGATTCCATGGAACTTCTCATAAATTTGTAGCTCAAAGAGCAGCCAAAATTTTAGAAAAACCCCTGGAAGAGCTTAAAATAATTACTTGCCACTTAGGGAATGGCTCAAGTATTACTGCTGTAAAAAACGGAGTTTCCGTTGATACCAGTTTAGGATTTGGTACAGTAGCCGGCATAATAATGGGAACCCGTTGCGGAGATCTCGATCCGGCAATCATCCCCTTTTTAATGGATAAAGGAAAACTAAGCGTAGAAGATATTAATAAGATTATTTATAAAGAAAGTGGATTCCTGGGTCTATCAGAAGGAATTTCAAGTGATAAGAGAGATTTAAGAGAGAAAGCAAAGCAGGGTGATGAGAGAGCTATAAGAACTATATCTGTTTTTACTTATGGTATAAAAAAATATATCGGTGCCTATGCAGCAGCTATGGGCGGAGTTGATGCCATTGTTTTTACGGCTGGGATTGGAGAAAATTCTATAGAGACTAGAGCGGAAGCATGTGAAGGATTAGAGTTTTTAGGAGTAAAGATTGACCCGGAGAAAAATAAAGTTCGTGCCAAGGAAGCCATTATAAGTAATAATAATTCAAGAGTAAAAGTTATGGTAATCCCTACCAATGAAGAGTTAATGATTGCTAAAGATACAGCAGAAATTTCAGCAAATCTATAGTAGTATTTTAGCAAAATTTAGGAGGCAAAATGTACAAAGTAATTAACAAGGAAAGATTACATGAAATTATCTACTCAATGTGGATAGAAGCCCCGGAAGTGGCTTCCTCGGTTCAACCCGGTCAATTCATCATCTTAATGATTAAAGAAAAAGGAGAACGAATCCCTTTAACTGTTGCTGATTTTGATCGAGAAAGAGGATTAATTAGAATAGTCTTTCAGATAGTGGGTAAGACCAGTGAGGAACTTTCCACCCTGGAAGAAGGAGATAGACTGTTTTCCTTTATCGGACCTTTAGGTAAAAAGACCGAGGTTGAGAACTATGGAAAAGTAATAACTATAGGCGGAGGTACCGGGATCGCCTGCATCCATCCGATTGCTCGTGCCTTAAAAGAGGCTGGGAATGAAGTTATTTCCATAATCGGAGCCCGAAACAAGGAATTGATTATCATGGAAGAGGAGATAAGAAAAGCCTCCTCAGAACTGATTGTTACCACCGATGATGGCAGTTATGGACGAAGAGGATTTGTCACTCAAGTTTTAAAAGAGTTCTTAGATAAGGATAAATCAATTAAGAAGGTATGGACTATCGGTCCGGCTATTATGATGAAGGTGGTCTGTGAAACCACCAAACCTTATTCGGTAGAGACTATAGTCAGTCTTAACAGTATTATGGTAGATGGTACCGGAATGTGTGGTTCCTGTAGAGTTACCATCGGAGGAGAGACTAAATTTGTCTGTACCGATGGACCGGAATTTGATGGACAATTAGTAGACTGGGTAGAATTTACGAATCGTCTTTCCCGCTATAAAGATTCGGAGAAAAAATCCTGGGATCTCTACCACGAACATACTCACCTATGTAGCTGCGGAAAGGGGGTAAGTTAATGGTTGAAATGATACCTCCCAAAGAAAGAATGCAAAGAGAGCAGGTTCCCATGCCCAAACAAAAACCCCAAGAGAGGAGCCACAACTTTAAGGAAGTACCCTTGGGTTATACTAAAGAACAAGCAATATATGAAGCTCAAAGATGCCTGCAGTGTAAAAATCCTAAATGTGTTCCAGGTTGTCCGGCGGAGATTAATATCCCTCAGTTTATTAAAAAAATTGTAGAGGAAGATTTTGCCGGTGCTTATCTGGAAATATTAAAGACCGATGACCTTCCGGCTATGACCGGAAGAGTATGCCCTCAAGAAGAACAGTGTCAGCAGGTTTGCATCTTAGAAAAACAGGGAAAACCGATAGCTATCGGTCGATTAGAAAGATTTGTTGCTGATTGGGCTCGCGAAAATAATATTCACGGAAAGTTACCAGAGATTAGTAAAAAAGAACAAAAAGTAGCCATAGTAGGTTCTGGCCCTGCCGGACTTACCTGTGCCGCTGATTTAGCTAAATTAGGTTATGAAGTTACTATCTTTGAAGCCTTACACCAACCTGGGGGAGTCTTAGTCTACGGTATTCCTGAATTTCGACTCCCTAAATCGATAGTAGAATACGAAGTAAAAGAAATTGAAAAATTAGGGGTGAAAGTAGTAACTGATTTTGTAGTAGGGACTACCAAAAGTGTAGATAAATTAACTCAAGAATTTGATGCTATTTTCTTAGCCAATGGAGCAGGTGCCCCTCGGTTTATGAACATCCCCGGAGAGAACTTAAATGATGTTTATTCAGCAAATGAATTCCTTACCCGTTCCAATTTAATGAAAGCTTATGCTTTCCCAGAATATGATACTCCTATTAAGATAGGCAAAAGGGCAGCTACTATCGGAGCAGGAAATGTGGCAATGGATTCAGCGCGTACTGCCTTAAGGTTAGGAGCTAAAAAATCCTATATCGTCTATCGCAGGTCCCGAAAAGAAGTTCCAGCTCGGGCAGAGGAAGTCCATCATGCTGAAGAAGAAGGGATTATCTTTAATTTTCTTACCCTCCCCATTAAAGTATTGGGTGATGATAAAGGTAATGTTATCGGAATGGAATGTCTGAAGATGGAATTAGGTGAACCGGATGATTCAGGTCGAAGAAGACCTATCCCTATTCCCGGTTCAAATTTTGTAATCGAAGTAGATATGGTTATTGATGCCATTGGGACCTCAGCTAATCCTATTGTAGCTCGAAGCGCCACCGGAGTTGAAATTAACCAGTGGGGTTATTTCATTATAGATGATAACACCAAAGTTACTACTAAAGAAGGGATATTTGCCGGAGGAGATATTGTCAGAGGTTCGGCTACAGTAATCTCGGCAGTAGGAGATGGTAAAGTAGCAGCTCGGGCAATTAATGATTATCTTGCTTTGGGTAAAAGCTTGAGGAAAAGGTTTTAAATTTTGAATTGTAGTTTTTAGCTTTTGGTTATAAATTTTCAGTTTAATTGTGGTTAAAGGTTTGATTCATCAAACTTATTAGAGATGTTAATGATAGTTTAGATGATTAATATATATAAAATAAATAATGCAAATTATTCAAAAAAGGGAGGTAGGCAATAGACTATAAAGAAAATTAAGAATTTTAAGTTTTTTTAAATCATGTCTAAATTAAATTAAAATATAAAAAATTATTTAGGAGAACTTTTAAAAATGTCTAAGGAAATGAACCCTTTTAAATTAGTACAAGCTCAATTTGATCATAATGCAGAATTACTTAATCTTGATCCTGCTTTACGGGAATTTATGAGAGAACCAGAAAGAGCTATGCAATTTACCATTCCGATAGATATGGATAATGGTACCACCAAGACATTTGCCGGTTTTAGAGTTCAACATTCTACCGCTCGTGGGCCAGCAAAAGGTGGTATTCGTTTTGCAGAAGATGAGACCATTGACATGGTCAGACAATTAGCTATGATGATGGCCTGGAAATGTGCAGTGGTAGATATTCCTTTAGGTGGAGGTAAAGGTGGAATTATCGTAGATCCAAGAAAATTATCCGATAGAGAGACTGAAAGGCTTTGTCGGGGTTGGGTTAGGAAAGTATATGATTTTGTAGGCCCGGAAATAGACGTTCCTG
>JAHIPR010000312.1 GCA_018903015.1 bacterium | reverse complement strand
GCTGTGGTCTATCTGAATATAATCTTACGACCCCTGCTCATCTGGTTAAAGCAATTACTTACCTTTACCAGAAATACGACTTTAAGATACTGGATTATTTTGCCAGTACCAAAGAGGGGGGGACTTTAAAAGAACGTCGACATTTTCAGGTATGGGGTAAGACCGGGACTTTATCCTCAGCTTCAGCACTGGCTGGCTTATTACAGACTAAAAATAAGAGATGGATAGTCTTTTGCCTTATGGAAAATAATTTTATATTTATAGAAGAAGAGAACGACCCCAAAATTTTTGAAAATAGAATAATAGAATACATCTACGAAAATTTGTAGCACCACGGCGTGCCGTGGTGAGTATGCTGAAAAAGAGGACACGGCTCGCCGTGTCCCTACAGGATAAAAAATTATATTGAAATTCTTTTATGAATATTTATAGCAGCACGGTGTGAAAGGCAAAAATAAGTTTATATGTTTTATAAATTGTAGCAGCACGGCGTGCCGTGCTGAATGTGCTTGATTTAAGATAAAGCGTGAACACATATAAATAATCTACAAAAATTAAACATAAAAAAGAGGATTTTTTGAAGTAATGTAGAATACTAATGTAATAAAGGACAAATACTTGAGCAATACTCACATTATAAAAATCATGTTTTTAAATATCTGTATAAAAATTAATAAATATCGATTTTCCCGGAGGTGTAATTTTAAAAATGAAAGACGAGGATAAGGCAAAAGACCAACTTATTAAAGAATTACAAAAAATACGCGAAAAAGTAGCCGGCTTAGAAGAAGTAAAACTTAAGTATAACCAGGTGGATAAAAAACTTAAGCAAACTGATATAAAATTACAAAAAATTATAGAAGATACTGCCGATATTATTACCAAAGTTGTTGAATTAAGAGATCCCTACTCCATTGGGCATCAACAAAGAGTCTCTAAACTTGCAACTGCCATAGCCCAGGAGATGAAGCTTCCTCAGGATAAGATTGAGGGAATCAAGATTGCTTCCTTAGTTCATGATATCGGAAAGGTTAATTTGCCCACTGAAATTGTACGTAAGCCTGGTAAATTAATTGAAGTAGAATTTAATTTACTTAAAAATCATCCCAAAATAAGTTATGATCTATTAAAAAAAGTAGATTTTCCCTGGCCTATTGCTGAAATTGTCTTTCAACACCAGGAAAAGATAGATGGTTCAGGTTATCCGAGAGGATTAAAAGTTGATGAAATTTGTATAGAGGCAAAGATATTAGGGGTAGCAAATGTGGTTGAGGCAATGTCTTCTTATCGATCTTACCGACCTGCTCTTAGTATTGATGAAGCTTTGGCTGAAATTGTCGAGAATAAAAATATTCTTTTTGACCCGGGAGTAGTGGATACCTGTGTTAAACTCTTCAAAGAAAAGGGCTTTAAATTTTAAGTGTAGCACCACGGCGTGCCGTGGTGAGTAAAGACTTGCCTTTTAATAGGAGGATGCAATAAGGAGGTAAAAGATGAAGATAAAGAAAGAGACCTTACATCTTCTGATTCTGGAAGATAATCCTGCTGATGCTGAATTAGCAGTAGCTGATGTAGTAGATGCAATGTCTTCCTTCCGTCCTTATCGACCGGCATTGGGCATAGATAAAGCCTTGGAGGAAATCTCTCAGAATAGAGGTATCCTCTATGACCCGATGGTAGTAGACATCTGCCTTAAGCTTTTTAAGGAAAAAGGATTTAAATTTGAATCGTAGCAACACAGCGTGCTGTGTTAAATCATGATGTGCTGAATTCCATGGACACGGCTCGCCGTGTCCCTACAGGACAAAAAAATTATATTAAAATTCTTTTATAAATATTTGTAGCACCACGGCGTGCTGTGTTGAATGTGTGTGTCTAAATAAAATAATTTATATAAACTGTAGCAGCACGGCGTGCTGTGTTGTATAAATATATATCAAATTAAATTAATAAAAAGGGAAAAAATATTATCAAATATCATTACGGTTCTCTAAGATTAAGAAATTATAATTATTCTTCTCCCGGTGCATATTTTATTACTATATGTTCTTGTCAAAGAAGATTTATTTTAGGAAATTTAATTGACAGTGAAATATTCTTGAATAAATTCGGAGCTATAGTTAAAGACGAATGGTTAAAAACCACACAGTTACGTAAAAATGTAAAATTAGATGAATATATTATTATGCCTAATCACTTTCATGGTGTTATAATATTAGAGGATATTGATAATCAAAAGGATACGGCTCGCCGTGTCCTTACACAAGAATCATTTGGAAAACCGATTTCTGGTTCAGTCCCAAGTATTATTCGTTCATTTAAATCTGCAGTTACCCGACAAATTAATCTTTTGTCTTATCCTCACAAGATAATTGTCTGGCAGTATAATTATTATGAACATACCATAAGAAGTGAAGATGAATTAAATACAATTCGAGAATATTTTCAAAATAATCCTTTAAGAAGTGGGAATATGATAGAGATAATCCAAAAGGAAAACCAGATAAAAAGGAAGAGAAATTTTGGAAGGATTTTACATAAATCGTAGCAGCACGGCGTGCCGTGCTGAACGAGATGTATTAAATAAAGAGGACACGGCACGCCGTGTCCCTACGGGACAAAAAAGTTATATTAAATCCTTTTATAAATATTTGTAGCAGCACGGCGTGCCGTGCTGAATTACCAAGGATAAAGATTAAAATGAAAATAAGAATGGATAAAATGAAAACTGCAATGATATTTTTTTTGATAATAATTTCAACTATCAGCTTATTCGGAGCAGATATTGCTTTGGCTGACAATAATGTGTTGACTGAACTTGAGGCTCAACAACTGAAGATATTAGAGCTTTCCAAAGTAGTAGAAGGACAACCTTCAAATATTAAACTAAAAGAAGACATAGAAAACTATAAAGCAGGTTTAGAATTATACCAACAGAGTAAGTACCAACAAGCCATTTCCGAATTGCTAAAGGTAAAATATTCCACCCTAAATTTACCTTTTTATATTAAATCCCAACTCATATTGGGGGATTGTTATAGAAAGATGGAAAATTGGGATAGAGCGATAGAAGTTTATAAAAACTTAGTAATAGATGACCCTATTTTGACTGATTATTCCCTCTTTTTTCTGGCTGAAACCTATAGATTTAAAGGTGAAAATCGCGAATCTATAGCTGCTTATAAACGAATAATAGAGAATTTCCCTCAAAGTCTAATTATTCCAGAGGCAAACTACCAGATAGCTCAGAATTATCGTGAATTAAAAGATATAAATTCTGCTCTAATTTATTATAAAAATATCTTAACAGATTCACAGGATGACCAGCTTAAAGCAAATGTTTTACTTGAGCTTTCCGAGATATACTGGCAAGAAAAAAAATATATTGATTCTCTTAACTGTTTATATGAGATATTGGGTGAAGGTTATAGACTTAAAAGGAATTCAGAACCGGAAGAGTTGTTAATTAGATATTTTGATAAGATTCAAGAAGATTTAAAAGAGATTGAGGTCCCTTACCATATAATAGTAAAATGTGCAGATGTTTTGTTTAAATATCGCCAATATAATCTGGCTGAAGATTTATATAAGGAAGTTATTAAAACTTTTCCAAAAGCCGTTGATATTGCGGAAATTTATTATAAGAGGGCAAGGGCTTTATATTACAAAAAGGAATATAAGGAAGCTGTTAATCAGTGTGAAGAGATTATAGCAAAATTTCCTCCCAGCGAAATTACTATTAAAGCAAATTATTTTGGGGGCAATTCCCTGAGTGCTTTAGGAGAGCGTTATTTGGCAATAGATAAGTATGAAAAAATTATAGGACAATATCCTGAAACCTATTATGCTCGAGAGTCTTATCTCCGTATGGCAGAATGTTATTTTCAATTAGGAGAACCAGAAAAAGGAATTTCTCAATGGAGACAATTAATAGACCGCTACCCTAACAGTGATCAGGCAATGACTACTTGGTGGAATTTAGGTCGGTATTATACCAAGAACAACAAGGACCCGGAAGCATTAGAGTCCTATCGAGCACTATCGGAGAGATTTTCAAAGAGTAGATTGGGAGATGATGCCCTGTACTGGAGAGGAAAAACCCTGCAAAAGATGGGATTAGAAGATGAGGCAAACTCTATCTATGAAAAACTCCTTAAGGATTACCCTTTAAGTTATTATGCAGAGAGAATTATCGAACAGAGAGAAGATGTTAATTACCGTTGGCTTTTGCCCGTTGTTTCTATTTCTAAAGAAAATGATTTTACAAATTTAGAGGGATTTTTAGATAAATATGATAAAATAAATGAAAAAGGCCAATTATTTCTGCTTAAAGCAGAATTATTTGGAGAGGTTAGTTTTTATAAAGAAGCGATAATTGAATTAAAAGGGGCATTAAATTATAACCCTGGAAATATCTTTTTATTATTTAGATTAAGTGACCTTTATCAGAAGAATAAGGATTATTACAGTTCTTTAAATTATTCGGAGATAATCTTTAATTATTTGCAGGATAATTACCCTTTGGAGGAATTACCCCTTGAATTATGGGAACACCTTTACCCGGCTTATTTTGAAGATATGATTAGGGAATACGCCTTAAAATATAAGATAGACCCCTTACTCGCCCTGGCTATGATAAGAGAGGAGAGTCGATTTAATGCTTGGAATGAATCTGTGGCTGGAGCTCGAGGATTGATGCAGATAATCTTTTCTACCGGAGAATGGATTGCCCAAAAGTTAAATTTTGAAGATTTCAATGATGAAATGCTCTTTGACCCCGAGATTAATATTGATTTGGGTTGCTGGTATATCGGTTACCTAAAAGAAAGATTTTCAAATGACCTTATCCTGATAATTTCGGGTTATAATGCCGGCCCAGGCACAACCAGTAAATGGTTAAAGCAATATGATAGATCTGACCTGGATAATTTTGTGGAAAATATTCCCTATTCTGAGACCAGAGAGCATATAAAAAAAGTAATGAAATCTTACCAGATGTACAAAAG
>JAHIPR010000044.1 GCA_018903015.1 bacterium | reverse complement strand
TCCTATCTTGTTCATATATTCTCCCGCCTTTTTGAACATAAGGGCATGACAGTCTATACAGGGATTCATATTCTTTCCGAACCCATACTTGGGTTTTTTTAAAATCTTTAGAAGCTCTTCGGTAATATCTATTATTTCTAAGTCTATATCTAAATCCTTTGCTATTACAAAGGCTTCATCCAAACCAAAGAAGGGAGTCTTAAAATTAACCCCTTTTACTTCTATCCCCTGTTCCTGGATAAGCTTTAGCGCTAAAATACTATCCAGACCACCAGAAAACAAAGCAACCGCTTTTATCTTATCTTTCATATCTTTGTCCTTCTTTCATTTTTTGGGCTATTTTACATAAATCTTTCAAAGAAGTAGCATCTAATGTTTGGTTTATCCTCTGAGTTACTTCCTCTAATAATACCCTGATGGCACAATCTTCTATTTTTTTACATTTCTTTGGGCTATTCTTATCAATTTTTTTACCGGCTAAAATACAATCAACTAAAACTATCGGCCCCTCAACTGCTCTAATTATGTCACCAGCATTAATCTTCTCAGCTTCTTTGGCCAATAAATATCCCCCACCTGCACCTCTGGTACTTTTCACTAAATCTGCTTTCTTTAATTTATTAAATAGTTGTTCTAAATATTGTAAAGAAATCTCTTGTCTCAGAGAAATATCTCTTAAAGAAATTGGCTTTAAATTATTATATTGATTTTGCGCCAAATCTATCATAGCTCGAAGTGCGTACCTTCCTCGAGTAGATAATTTCATTGGTTTTACTCCTTTATTAATTTGACTTTACTTAAAAATTATAGTATTTATGACTATTTTTGTCAACTTTCTCCTTAATAAATTCCTTAGAACCAGCACCTCTCCATATCTTTTTAGTTAATTATATTTTTTACTTAATTAGATATGAGGTGCAGAAAATTATATTTTTCCTGATTCAGCTTTTAAAAACTTTAAATAATGCTTTATAATACTTTTTATAAGATTAAATTTTTTATATAAAACACAGCAATACTTTTTAAAAATAAAGAGGGGTATAAAGTGGAGCGAAAATGGTGGAAAGAAGCGGTAAAGTATATATCTGCGTCCTTATGAAGCAGGAGTATATAAATTAGTGGATAGTGAATAAACCTAGCGTCGAGCGTACAGCGTTTAGCGTATAGTTTTGGATTAATAAAATTTGTCCTAATTAAATTAAAAATTTAAAACTAAAAGTGAAAAACCATAATTCAAAACTTAAAATCTTTTCGTATAAAGTATTGTTTTTAAAGTAGGGGTCGGATTTATCTGGCCCCTTTTTATTGCGGGTTCGATGAATCGAACCCCTTGTATATTAATAGTAACTTATTATTTACTAAGAAAATATGTTAACATGATACTGGATGAGTTTGTAGTTGGTTAAGGCCGTCGTGCCCCTGGAGCAATCATTATTTTAATGATTAGCTCGCTGCGTAGATGGACCGCCCTTCTACAATCTTGGACAGTATCAGAAGCGAAATATGAAAATATTTCAGCTTGCATTGCCACAAGGTAAAGTTATAGAAGGGCGTCCATGCAAACTCTCCTAAAAAAACTATTAGGAGGTTTCATTATGTATTATATCGGAATTGATGTATCAAAGAAAGACTTAGCGGTATTTAATGGTAAAGATTTAAAATTTGCCAACAAAGAAGGTTTAAAATCTTTTAAAAAATACCTGAAAAAGAAATACCATCTTTCAGAGATAGTTATCATCTTTGAACCAACCGGGATATACTCTTTTTACTTAAAAGAATTCTGTGCCGAAAATAGGATAAAGGCTTATATTGTAAATCCTAAGAAAAGTCATAATTTTGCCCGGGCATTAGGGAAACGTTCAAAGAACGATAAGATTGATGCCCGTACTCTCTATCAATTCCATAAGCTTATTGATTTAAAAGATATCAAGGTACCTAAAATAGACCAACAGGCCAAGACTTTAGCCAGTTATCTGGTAAGTTATGAGTTTGCCCTAAAACAGAGAGTATCTTTATCTAATCACTTGGAGAGCCTGCGAGATAAAAGACTTATTACCCTGATGAAAAAAGATCTGAAAAGGGCCAAAAAGTTAGAAGATAAGCTCTTTCACGATATCAAAGAATACGTTAGTAAGAACCAAAACCTAAGAGAAGATTACCAAAGGCTTCTTACTATCTCCGGTGTAGGAGATAAAACGGCTATCGCCCTACTTACTCTATTTAAAACTTATCAAGGTACAAACCGGGCCCAGATCACTGCTTTAGCCGGACTTGATCCGATAAAAAGAGAATCTGGAACCTCGGTAAAAGGTAAAGTTAAGATCAGTAAAAATGGTAAAGGAATATACCGTAAAATATTCTATTTACCTACCATTTGTGCAACTGTTCATAATCAGAAAATAAGAGTATTTTATCAAAGATTATTAGCTAATCATAAGATCAAGAAATTAGCCATAATTGCTTCTATGAGAAAGTTACTTTTAATAGCTCATGCAATGTATAGAGATAAGACAGAATATGTTGCTGCCTAGATTCTTTAAAATATTTACAATAAAATACAGTGTCTAAAGGAGAGTTTGCGGGTTGACTTTTAACACAGTATCTAC
>JAHIPR010000311.1 GCA_018903015.1 bacterium | reverse complement strand
GCATTCTGGGAACATATAGTTGCTCAGATGTATGCCCCCTGGTATGGTTATATGGCCGGTGGACCGGATAGTAAATGGCACTATGAGAACAACGAAATTGACCGTTTAACCGAAAAGGCTTATACCGGTAATTTCCTGACCGAAGAAGAATACTGGGATACTGTATTGGAAGCTTTGGATTTAGCCTTAAAAGATGCCTGCAGGATATATGTTGCTTACCAGATGGATTACTATGCTGCCAATAAAGCTGCCTTTAATAACAGAATGTGCTACGGTCTAGGAGACGGTTTAAATGAATGGTCATTAATCACCGCTAATACCAAGAATAAAGAATTAAGAATTACTGAATATTCTGCCAAAGGGGCTTTGTTTATGTCTGCCTGGGACCCCATCGGGACAGAAGGTTTCAATGACGTTTATAGTCTGGTTATTGCCCAACCCCTATCTGAAAGAGGTTCATTTGAAAGCCCGGCCAGCGCTATTGCTACCCCCTGGAGAACTATCCCCTACGATGTCAAGACAGAAGTAGATCGAGATGAAGCTGGAGAAGTTGTGGGTAAGATTCCGGTACTCCCGGAAGCGATAAAGTATGATTCGGCGAAAAAAGAGTGGTATAAAGTTGGCTCAAATGAGACAGCAATGAGCAAAGGTACCTATAACTTCATCTTTGGAAACTTCCATCATGGTCGTCCTATGACTATAGCCAACATTCTTTATGCTGACGCCTTTGTAACCGAATGGATTACTAAAGATGGCGATGATGATAGATATTATGATGCAGCTTACGAAGATTACCATAGACCTGATTGGGAAATTAGCAAAGGTATGACCTTAAATCTAGATGGTACGATTACCAACTATTTTGATTACAATTTCCCGCCATCTAAAGAAAGAGTTGCTGCCAACGGAGCACCTCAGGCTTATCTGTCTGGAAGGTATATGGTACTACCTTGGGAAATTTTTGAGGCATTGGCAGAGTTAGTAGCAGTAAGAAGTGAGTCAGGTACTGTGTATAGTTTTACTCCCGGTGACGGGGTAGAGCAGGTAGACCTGTTAAGACCATCCTGTGTAAAAGATATTAGAGCAAAACTGGTAGAATTGAAAGATAATAGCCATCTGCCGGTATCTCTAAAAGATTATGTTACAGTAGAAGAAGCGAAAGCCGGATATGAGGCAGCCATCAAGTGGATCGATGAAAAAGGTCATGCATTTATTGGTAACGGTGCTTTCTATCTGGAAAAATATGATCCTACAACTAACTATATAGAGCTAACTGCTTTCAGAGATCCGGAATATCCCTTTACTCCTGACTACTGGCCCAGCAGGTTTGCTACCACCACGGTACGTGTAGATAGTGTTGATGTACCTGCAATGTATCTTCGCGCAAAGAAAGAAGATCTGTCTATAAAGATTCAATTGTCTGAGGTATTATATCCGGACGGAACTGCCAAGATAGCCCAGGGGGGAGAAGTCTCAGCTATGCTAATAACACCTACTGAAGAATTATCTTACAAGGCTAAATTTTTAGGTGCCGGTTCATTTGAGGCAATTATACCCGCAGATGCCATTAAGGATTTAGAAGATGGTTCGTATACCATCTTAATAAGCGCTTCAATAGAAGGGGCTGTACCGGCCTCAGTTGCAAGCTCAACAGTGATATATTAAAAAAACTTAACTTTGCAGTGTCCTCTATATGGAAAACTATTCAATAGAGGGCACTGCCCCCTACACCAGATTCGTGGAAATAACATAAAAAACACTAAACAGTAAACTGACATCTAAATACTGTATTTGAAACTAACAACTATTCAGTGACTACTAATTTAATTGGTCAATTGGTAGATTGGCAGACTTAAAGTTTTAAGTTTTGAATTATGGTTTTTCGCTTTTCGCTTTAAGCTTTTAGTTGTAAATTAACAACTGAAAACTGTATTTAAAACTAACAACTAATTAGGAGAAATAGCGTATAATGTATTGGAAATACTGCATTAAAAGAATTGTCTATGGTCTGGCTATTTTTATTACGCTTATATTTATCTTTTCCGCTCTCTTTAATACCACGATGGAGAGTACTTTAAGGTCACAGATTGAAGAAGAGATTCATGCGGAGACTATGAGACTGGACACCCGGATGACTCCAGAAGAACTTACCCGCTATATAGCTGAAAGGAGAGAATTTAAACAACACCTCTATCATTTAAACAAACCCATCTGGAGCCGAATTGTCTGGAGAGCTATCAATGTCCTTTCTCTTGATTTTGGTAAAGCTACTATAATGAGATCTTCTTCCGGAGAAGCAGATGTCTGGACAATTATCGCTGAATGCATACCCCGAACCATCCTACTTTTTACCACCGCCATATTTATTAATATTATCCTGGGATTATGGTTAGGGCTTAAAAAGGCGCAAAGAGCGGGAGGCTTAATGGATAAAACTACTTCTATTGGTACCATGATTGTTTATGGTATGCCTTCCTGGTGGCTGGGTATGCTGGTAATCATGTTTTTTGCCTACACCGTTAGAATATTTCCTTCAGGGGGCCTGCATTCTATTCCTCCCCCCACCGGTTTTGCCTACTATACAGACCTTTTTTATCATATGACTTTGCCGGTATTGACCCTGGTGCTTATAGGATTTTGGGGCAGCGCCTTCCTTATCCGAAATATTGTGTTAGGTATATTACAAGAGGATTATATTATGGCTGCCCGGATCAGGGGAATTCCAGAGCGAAAAGTGCTCTATGGCCATGCTATGCGGACTGCAGCGCCGCCTATAGTAACTATGGCTCTTCTTTCCCTTCTTGCCTCAGTGGGAGGTAATATTATTTTTGAAGGAATTTTTAGCTGGCCTGGCTTGGGAAATCTTTACTGGATTTCTATTGAACAGAATGATATTCCTGTTTTAATGGGTAATCTTTTTGTTACCACAGCACTATATATAGGAGGATTGGTTATTCTGGACCTTATCTACGGATTTCTTGACCCCCGGATTAAAGTGGGGGGAAAGCAGTAATGAAGTGGATTGATATTAAAGCAGGGTTCTGGGATTTTTGGAATGAATTTAAGAGAGTTAGATTTGGTTTATTTGGCTTAATTTTATTATTTATATTTATTCTTGTTGTTTTAATAAATTCTTATATCGTACCCTTCCCCGAAGCGAGCAGCCGTTGGCGGGATATTACTTATTGGGAAGATAATCCCGTTAGTGCTCCACCGGTATGGGTTAACTGGTTTTCTTCTACCAGGAGAGCGCCCTCTTTGATTATAAGAGAGCATACTTTTTCGGAAGAAAAAATGGGAAAGATAAAATTGACCAGAGCGGTTTTTGAATACGAATATCCTTATGATCTTCCACCTCTTGATGTTATATTCCATGGTTATGCTAAGGGGTCACCGGTTATTATGTTAAGCATGGAAAGGCCTGATGGTCAGGTTGTTGAACTGGTTAGGAGGCCGATATCTAAAAGTGATGGGAAGGCCATCAGGGTATCGATAGCCAAAGATACAAGGATCGAATCTTATAATTTTGGCGCTAAATATGAAAAGCCAGAAAGTAACAGAATTGAACGAGAAATGGTTAAGCCGACCAGCATCTTATTTTCCGAAGCAAAAGAGGGAATACTGGTTCATCCAGCTCCACTTAAAGGGACTTATAAAATAATTGCTGAAATTATCCTGCCCGGCGAAAATGATGTAGTCGAAGATGTGTATGTATCTTTTTCCGGAAGTGTATCGGGTTGGCTGGGCACAGATAATTCCAAGAGAGATATCTGGAGCGGGGTTGTGGCCGGGGTAAAATGGGCTCTGCTTATCGGGCTATTAACTGCCTTTACCGCTGTCTTTATCGGGGTAATCTATGGGGTGATGAGTGCTTATCTGGGTGGATGGAAAGATTCGTTAATGCAAAGAATCTTCGAACTTTTTATAGGCGTTCCTTTGCTCCCGGTGTTAATAGTGATGAGTGCTATTTTTAAACCCAATATCTGGATAATGATTCTCATGATGAGTTGTTTTTTCTGGGTAGGACCGGTAAAGACCGTAAGAAGCATAGGACTACAAATTAAAGAAGAGACCTATATTGAAGCTGCCCATGCCTTTGGGGCTTCAAGCAGCAGAATAATCTTTAAACATATGATACCTTTACTTATCCCTTATTCCTTTGCCTCAATGGCGCTGTATGTACCCAGTGCTATTGTGTATGAAGCATCTATCAGTTTATTGGGGTTAGGTGATTCGACAATTGTAACCTGGGGACAGATACTTCATGATGCCCTAACCGGAGGAGCAGTAATCAATGGTCTGTGGTGGTGGGTTATTCCTCCTGGTCTGTTTATAGCCTTAATGGGTATGACTTTTGCATTTATCGGTTTTGCTATGGATAAAATTTTACATCCTAAATTAAGGACGAGGTAAAATGGCAGATACAAAAATTATTTTGAAAGTAGAAAACTTAAAGATTAATTTTTTTACCCGTAAAGGGAAAGTCTATGCGGTTGACGATATTTCATTCTCTTTAAAAAAAGGAGAAACGATTGGCTTGGTTGGAGAGTCAGGATGTGGTAAAACAACTACTGTTTTAGGGTTGATGAAAATGGTTCCTACACCAGGGGAAATCATAAGTGGTAGGATTTTAATAGACGGGAAGGATATTATTCCCCTATCTGAGAATGAAATGAGAGAAAAGGTGAGATGGGTAAAAATTTCTATGGTCTTTCAGGGGGCGATGAACTGTCTCACCCCGGTATATACCATTGGTAAACAGATGATGGAAACCATTCAAGCGCATAAAGAGATGGAGTATTCTCAAGCAAAAAAGAAAATGATAAACTATTTAAATTTGGTAGGCCTTCCTGAGGATATCATTCGCAGATATCCTCACGAGCTGTCCGGAGGTATGAAACAACGGGTAGTTATTGCTACTGCCCTCTTTTTAGAACCAGAAATTGTGATTTGTGATGAACCTACCACTGCCTTAGATGTAGTGGTTCAAGCCCAGATTGTCAATCTTTTAAAAGGACTAAAGAAAAAATTAGGGCTATCGGTAATTTTTATTACTCATGATCTGGCAACAGAGGCAGAGGTTGCTGACCGCCTATTGGTAATGTATGCTGGTAAGTTAGCAGAAATTGGAACAAATGAGCAGATCTACGGCAAAGGAGGTCCAATTCACCCTTATACCGAAAAACTGCTTAAAGCTACTCCCCGACTCCATGAGAAAGTAGAAGAACTTTCTTTTATCCCCGGTACCCCCCCTGATTTGGTTGACCCCCCTTCGGGGTGCAGATTTCATCCACGTTGTTCAGAGGTAATGGAAAGATGTAAAAAAGACGAACCTCCTTTAATTGAAGCAGAGCCCGAACACTGGATAGCCTGTTGGAGGAGTTATCATGAGTGAACCTATCCTTAAAATTGAAAATCTTCATAAATGGTTTCCGGTAAGACGAACCATTATTCAAATCTTAAAAGGGGAACATGTATGGGTAAGGGCTGTCGATGGCATTACTTTTAATATAAATCAGGGAGAGATATTTGGACTGGTGGGGGAATCAGGGTGTGGAAAGACCACTACCGGAAAATTACTAATGAAGCTTTTAGAGCCCACCGGTGGAAAGATAATATTTAAAGGAAAAGATGTAACTCATCTTGAAGAGAGTAAGATGAAAAAATATCGAAGGAATGTTCAGATGGTCTTTCAGGACCCTTATGCCTCTATGAATCCGAGATTTCGAGCCCGGGATGTTCTTGAAGAACCATTGATTATCCACCGGGTAGGTGAAACCAGAGCAGAACGGGAAAAGATTATTCGTTTTTCCCTTAAAGAGGTAAGGCTTATCCCTCCCGAAGAATTTATGGAACGCTTTCCTCATATGTTAAGCGGGGGACAGCGTCAAAGGGTGGCAACTGCTCGAACTCTGGTCTTATCCCCGAGTATGATTGTTGCTGATGAGCCAGTTTCTATGATCGATCTATCTACCCGAGCAGAAATACTTCATATGATGAAAACAGTACAAAGAGAATTAGGTCTAACCTATCTATATATCACTCACGATCTTTCTACCGCTCGTTATTTTACCGACCGAATTGCGGTCATGTATTTGGGAAAGATTGTAGAGTTGGGAGGAGCAGATGAAGTTATTGATCATGCTCTTCATCCTTATACTAAAGCTTTAATTGCAGCTGTTTGTGAACCTATTCCCGGAAAATCTAATACTATTAAAGAGATTCCTATTAAAGGGGAAATACCTTCAGCTACTCATATTCCTCCAGGCTGCAGATTCCATCCCCGATGTCTTTATGCTAAACCGCAATGCCAGGAAGAAGAACCTACTCTTATTGAGATAGAGGAAGGACATTATGTCTTCTGTCATTTAATAAAATCTTAAAGGAGAGCAGAATATTTAAAAAATATCGTCAGAAGATTACTGGTTTAGATTTTTGAATATTGTTGTATAATTTATGGAATAAATAGGCGGTGATAAGTAGGATATGAAAAAAATATTAAAAAACATTTTAGATTGGTTGGAACTAAAAGTAAGCTATGCTGATTTAAGATTTGTTCAAACTGAAAAGGAGAACATCGAAGTAGAAAATGGTATCCTCT
>JAHIPR010000310.1 GCA_018903015.1 bacterium | reverse complement strand
CGGCGGCGACAGGGGTTCAAATCCCCTTGGGGGCACCAATTTATTTATTATAAAAAATGGGCGGATAGCTCAGTTGGCAGAGCACCTGCTTCACATGTAGGGGGTCACAGGTTCAAGTCCTGTTCCGCCTACCATTTTTTTTAAAAGGATATGATGCCGGCGTAGCTCAATTGGAAGAGCAACGGAATCGTAATCCGTAGGTTGTCTGTTCAACTCAGATCGCCGGCTCCAAACTAGTATCGCGTATTGCGTATCGAGTATCACGTCAAAATACAGGAAAAATTAGTAGGGGCAGACCTTGTGTCTGCCCGTAATGAGTAATGAGTTTATGCTCTTAAGTTTATAAAAACAGGTTACTTGTCACACGTTACACATTACAAAACTTATTGGCAAACTGGATAACTAATATCCTATACGCTAAACGCTGCACGCTCTACGCTAACTATATTTTAACGACTAATTATTGGGTTAATTGAATGCGAGTAGGAGGCGAACAGCTAATGAGCAATCCAAAATTAACTTCTCCTGCAGAAGTTACCAGACTTCTTACTAAATACGATTTTAAATGCAAAAAAAGGTTAGGTCAGAATTTTTTAGTAGATCAAAATACCTTACAAATAATTATTAATTCACTAAAATTAAATCAAAAAGATTGCATTTTAGAAATTGGCACAGGCATCGGTACTTTAACTTCTGCATTATCCCCCTTGGCCAGACAGGTTATTTCTGTTGAGAAAGATAAAAAATTAGCTCCCCTTTTAGGTGAAAGCCTTTCCTCTCATAATAATATTGAGATTATTTTCGAAGATATTATGAATTTCGATCTGGTTAATTTCTTTGACCAGAAAAAGATAAAAGGTGATAAAATTGAAAAAGTAGTGGGCAATCTTCCTTACTACATCTCTCTATCTTTAATAAGGCAAATTCTTGAGCTTAATCGATCTTTAAAGTTAGCTGTATTTCTGGTGCAAAAAGAAGTAGGGGAAAGATTGATGGCTCAAGCAGGGAGTAAAAATTACGGTATATTATCCCTTGTTGCCCAATATTACTCTCAACCCCAAAAAGTGCATATTGTCCCTTCTACGGTATTTTACCCCCAGCCTAAAGTAAGTTCGATGATAATAAAATTAGATATCTATGGAAAACCGCAAGTACAAGTAGGGAACGAAAAACTATTTTTTAATATAATAAGAGCTTCTTTTCAACAAAGAAGAAAAAGATTAATTAATTCTTTATCAAATTATTTTAAAGGAGCAATTGCTAAAGCAGAAATAGAAAATATTTTATCTGAAACAAACATTGATAAGAACCGTCGGGGAGAAACCCTGACTTTAGAAGAATTCGCCAGACTAAGCATGGCGATGGGGAATAAATTAGCGTAGAGCGTTTAGCGTATAGCGTATAGGATATTGGTTATCCGGTTAACCAGTTTACCAGTTAAAATACAGGTTACAGGTTGCAACTCGTAACTTGTATCTTATACTAACGACTATTCACTATTCACTAACGACTAAATTAATTGGTCTATTGGTGAATCGGAGAATCGGAGAATCGGTAAATTGAACTATATTACTTTTTTTGACAATAAAATTCTATCATGTTATAATTTTTTCAACTAAAACCTTACAGAAAAGAACAGGGAATTAACAGTGCTGACTAATAACCTTGCAGAAAATAAAGATAAACATAATTTATTAAGAAAAGAAAAATATAAATATTAAATAGATTATTCCAGAAACACAGTAGTTATTATTGCTGTGTTTGTTTTTTAATAAAAGCGTTTAAGCATTTACTGAAATAGGGAGGTAATAGCAACTATGTGAAAAATCTGGAGTAAATTGGTCAAAACGAATGATTAGGAGGTTATAATTTAGTTAGGAGTAAGAGTCTTGTTAAGCGAAAAGCTTTAGTAGTAAATTAGCGGGGGTAGGTTGCATTCATAAGAAACAACTACAGATAGAAAATATAATTAATCGTGATAATTTTAAAAACAAAAAAAATAAAAAAAGGCGGTGTATCAAGTGGAAATTACAGATGTTAGACTTAGAAAAATAGAAACAGAAGGAAAATTAAGAGCGTATGTATCGATCACTTTCGATGACTCTTTTGTAGTGCATGATTTACGGGTTATCGATGGCAATAAGGGTATGTTTGTAGCAATGCCTAGCAAGAGACTCCCCAATGGAGATCATAAGGATATTGCCCATCCTATAAATACCGAGATCAGAGAAAAGATACAAAAT
>JAHIPR010000309.1 GCA_018903015.1 bacterium | reverse complement strand
ACCAAAACGCCCTTTAACACAGAGGTTAATTCCATTCACTACACTCTCGGGATTAGAGGTAACTTTTACTACTTTTCCATCTTTAATATTAAAATCAAAATTACACCCACATCCGCAATAACTACAGGTAGTTTTTACTTTCTTAAATTCCCAGGTTCTACCCTTCCCTTTAGCTTCTTTGTCTGTTAATGCACCTACCGGGCAGACTGCAACACACTGTCCGCAAAATACGCAGTTTGAATCTTTTAAATCAACCCCTCCGTCTACTATAATCTCTGTTTTTGTTCCCCGATACCCAAAATCGAGAATATTTGATTGCTGAATTTCATTACATGTTTCCACACATCTTCCGCAAAGCACACATTTATCCAATTCCCTTACAATAAAAGGGTTATTATTATCAAGGGTAATCTCTTTTTTGTTTTGTTCAAACCTGGATTTCTTTATACCAAAATCGTAAGCTAGGTCTTCTAACACACAAGACCCATTTTTCTCACAGGTCATACAATCCAGAGGATGACTGGCCAGCAAGAATTCCAAAGTCATTTTACGAGCCTTGATCACTCTTTTATTGTTGGTATAAATCTTCAATCCTTCTCTTACGGGATATGCACACGAAGCAACCAATGCAGGTATACCAACAACTTCAACAACACATATCCGACAAGAACCAGGAGCAAATTCAAGTTCAGGCATAACACATAAAGTGGGAATTTTAATGCCTGCCTCTTTAGCCGCATCTAAAATAGTTATTCCTTCTTCTACTCTTATCTTGATATTATCTACCTTTATGTTGATCAAAGACACTACTCTTCCACTCCTCTTTTATAAAAACTTTTCTTTCTAAATAATTAAAAATTATCTATTTTCTTACTATTGCTTCAAATTTACATATTTCATAGCAAAATCCACATTGTATACATTTACCCTGGTCTAATTTGTGGGGTTGCTTCTTCTCGCCACTTATGGCATCAGCCGGGCAAGCCTTTAGACACAAACCACAGCCAATACATTTTTCTAAATCAATACTATATTTGATTAAGTCACGGCAGACCCCTGCTGGGCATCTCTTATGTTGTATATGGGTTTCGTATTCATCTCTGAAATATCTCAAGGTAGTCAAAACTGGATTTGGTGCTGTCTGGCCCAGCCCGCAAAGTGATGCATCTTTGATTACTTCTCCTATTTCTTCCAGAAATTCAATATCTCCTTCTTTCCCCTTTCCCTCGCAAATATTAGTAAGAACTTCTAACATCCTTTTTGTTCCTTCACGACAGGGGGTACATTTACCACAAGATTCCTCCTGGCAAAAATCCATAAAGAAGCGGGCTATATCCACCGCACACTTATCCTCATTCATCACGATTAAACCACCAGACCCCATAATTGCACCTAAATTTTTTATAGTATCATAATCTATAGGAACATTAAGGTATTCAGCAGGAATACAACCCCCCGAAGGTCCCCCTATTTGGGCTGCTTTAAACCTTTTGCCTTCAGATATTCCCCCTCCAATATCATGGATAATAGTCCCCAAAGTCGTCCCAATAGGAACTTCCACTAATCCCACATTATTTACATCACCGGTAAGGGCAAATACTTTGGTGCCTTTACTAATCTCTGTTCCTATATTAGTAAACCAAGAACTTCCTTTTAAAATTATTTGACTAATATTAGCCAATGTTTCTACATTATTCAAAACAGTCGGCTTTTCCCATAAACCTGCATTAGCGGGAAAAGGTGGTCTGGACCGGGGCATACCTCTTTTTCCTTCAATTGATCTCATCAAAGCAGTTTCTTCTCCGCAAACGAAAGCCCCTGCTCCCCGGTAAATTTTTAAATCGAAATCAAATCCTGTTTCTAAAATGTTCTTGCCTAAAAGACCAAATTCTTCAGCTTGATGAATAGCCTTGTTTAACATTTTTATGGCTAAAGGATATTCTGCGCGACAATAGATATATCCTTGATGAGCATCTATAGCTTTAGCTGCAATAACCATTCCTTCAATAATAGCATGGGGGTCACCTTCTAAAATACTTCTGTCCATATAAGCACCAGGATCACCCTCATCTGCATTACAAACAACATATTTTATTTTACTTGCTGTCTGGGCAGTATATTTCCATTTGATACCCGTAGGAAAACCTGCTCCACCTCTTCCTTTTAATCCCGAATCTAAAATTTCCTGAATAATCTCTTCCGGGGACATTTTAATAAGAGCTTTAGCCATTCCCATATATCCATCCCTGGCAATATAATCTTCAATTTTCTCTGGATCAATTATCCCGCGGTTCCTTAACACTCTTAATTCTTGATTCGCAAAAAAGGGAATCTCTTCTATACCGGGTATACTTTTATCTAACACAATTTCATCAGGCAAGACACCATAATATTTAATTCTTTCCTTAATTTGTTCTTCTTTTCCCCTGACTAAAGCATAATCAGTTACTACTTTTCCACCTAAAATATGTGAGTTCAAAACTTCTACCATTTTTTCTTCATCCATATACTGATAAATTATTGGTTCCTGTCCAAATATCTCCACAGTAATTAAAGGCTCTCTACTGCATAACCCCATACAGCCAGAAGTAATAATAGTAATATCTTTTTGTTTCCCCTTATCAATTTCCTTTGTCAGGGAATCCATAATTTTTTGTGCACCCGAAGCAATGCCACAGGTGCCCATATGAACGGTTATTCTTATTTTATTCCCTGTTTTTGATAATTCTCTTTTAGCCAAGGTATGCTTCTTAATTTTTATTAAATCTTCTGTCTTAATTTTTCCCACAGTCTCCCCCCTTTCCTGTCTTAACCTTATCCGCTATTTATATTGTTCCAATATCTCTTTAACCTTTGAGGGCTTAACTCTACCATAAACTTCACCGTCAACCACTATTACCGGGGCTAATCCACAAGCCCCAAGACATCTTACCGCCTCATAAGTAAATCTTCTATCAGTAGTAGTCTCTCCGGGTCTCACTTCAAATTCTTTCTCAATTATTTCTGTAATTTTCTTGCCCCCTCTGACATAACAAGCGGTACCTAAACAAACCCGGATAGTATGTTTTCCTCGAGGGGTCATGGTAAAGAATGAATAAAAGGTTACAATTCCAAAAATACTACTTAGAGGAATATTAGTTTTATCAGATATTTGTTTCTGGATATTAATGGGTAGATATCCAAGAAGATCCTGAGCTTCCTCCAGTAAGGGTATTATTCCTCCCGGCTCCACTCTATATTTTTCAATAATTTCATTTAATCCATCTACTTGCTCAAAAGTAAATTCTTCTAACAAATTATCAATCTGCTGTTCCATTTCTTCTTCTCCATTTACTAATAGAACGATATAAATCTCTATTTTGTTATTATTAAAATTTATTAATAAATATAACCTGAACAAGCTCCGCTTGACCTGCGAGACCCTTTAACAGTGACTATAAATATTTTATATATAAATTAATTATATCTCATAAGGAGATATAAACCAATAAAATCTTAATAAAAATAATCTTAGTAAAATTTACAAACTTTTTATACTCCATGGGAAATTTGGTGAAAGTTATT
>JAHIPR010000308.1 GCA_018903015.1 bacterium | reverse complement strand
AATAAAGATCCTTATAGTAAATTAAAAAAGCAGTTATATTTAGCCAGAATAATATTTCATATACCAAATTTTATAAAATTATGCACGAGATTACTTAAAGATAAGAGAGTGCCTTTTTATTTGAAATTGTTAGTCTATGGAGCAATTGCCTATGTAATATCACCCTATGATTTAATACCTGATTTTTTGGTTCCATTTTTAGGATTTTTTGAAGATATTATTATCGGAATTTTATGTTTAATCGGTTTAGTTGAGTTAAGCCCGCCTGAAGTTGTAGAAGGACACGTAAAAGCAATAGATATAGAAAATAGGCAGAGGTACAGATTTTTCCGTTAATGGAGAGGATAATTAAAGAATATGCAAATTGGAATTAAATCTTTAGGCTGTCCTAAAAACTTTGTCGATACTGAAGTAATTTGTGGGAAGTTAAGAGAAAAAGGATACCAAATAAGTGAGAAGATTGATAATTCAGATATAGTGATTATAAATACCTGTGGCTTTATAAGAGATGCCGTAGAAGAATCCATTGAAGAAATTCTTAATCTGATAAAATTAAAAAAAGAAGGAAAGATAAAACATATAATAGTAACCGGATGCCTTCCTCAGAGATATAAAGATGACAATCTTAATCAGGAATTTCCTGAAGTTGATGCCTTTTTAGGAGTAGGAGATTTATTAAAGATTGATATTGTAATAAAAAGTGTTTTGCAAGGTGAACAAATCTTTAAAGTAAGTCCTGAACCTAAATTTCTTTATAACCATAATACCCCTCGAACTATTCTAACCCCCCAGCATTATGCCTACATTAAAATATCCGAAGGCTGTCAAAATAATTGTTCCTATTGCCTGATACCTCAAATCAGAGGAAATCATCGCAGTAGAAAGATGGAAGATATAATCGAAGAAGTAAAAATAATTTCTGCAAAGCAAAATCTTTCCGAAATAATTTTAATTGGTCAAGATACCACTTTATACGGAATCGACCTCTATGGAGAATATAAATTAGCTGAATTGTTAAAAAAACTTTCTCTTCTCGAATTAAATAATTTGAAATGGATAAGATTTTTATACACCCATCCTGCTCATTATAATGATGAATTAATTGAAGTGATAGCAAATTATCCTAAGATATGTCCCTATTTGGATTTACCTTTACAGCATATAAGTGATAAAATATTAAAAAGAATGAATAGGCCGATAAAAAAAAGATATGTTATTTCATTAATTAATAAATTAAGAGATAGAATTTCGAATTTAACTTTGCGCACTACTTTTATGGTGGGATTCCCGGGTGAAACCGATAAGGACTTTGAAGAATTATTGAATTTTGTGAAAGAATTTCGATTTGAAAGGTTAGGAACTTTTATTTTTTCCCGAGAAGAGGGAACTCCGGCTTATGACTTTCCTCAACAAATTCCCATGCGAATTAAGAAGGAGCGCCTGAAAAAATTAATGTTAACCCAGCAGTTGATTTCAAAAGAAATAAATAGTTCTTATATGGGAAAAGAAATAGAAGTACTAATTGATGAAATAAAATCGGGTAAGCCGAAAATTGCCATTGGACGAACTAAAGGAGACGCTCCGGAGATAGATGGAAAAGTTATAATAAGGGGAGATAAGACTAAAGTTGGAAGATTCATAAAAGTGAAAGTGACTGAAGCTTCCGAATATGATTTAACTGGAGAGATTAGAAAATAATGAAAAGTATGGAAGAGGAGGGATTAATCTTGATTAAAGAAAGATTGAAAGTATTTAGAGAAAAAATAGAAAAAGAAGACAAAGAGATCGAAGGGTTTTTAGTTACTAACCTAAAAAACTTAAATTATTTAACCGGATTTGACGGAGAAGGATTTGCTTTGATTGGGACAAACGGTAAAAATTATTTGCTAACTGATTTACGTTATACTGAACAAGCTCAAAAAGAAAGCCCTGACTTTAAAATTTTAACTGATGAACCGAACAAAAAGAATGCACGGATATTAGCATTAAAAAAGGTATTAGCCCAAAGTAAGATTAAAAAAATTGCCTTTGAAAGCAATAATTTAAGCTATGCTGACTTTAAGAAATATTCTGATAGTTTTGAATCTATAGAATTTCTACCCACTGAAAATATAATAGAACAGCTAAGAATGATTAAAGATAAGGAAGAAATTATTAAAATAAAGAAAGCAGCTCAGATAACCACGGAAAGTTTAAAAGATGTATTTGAAATAATAAAACCGGGCATGAGAGAGCTTGATATTGCCTCTGAGTTAGCTTATACTATGAGAAAAAAAGGCGCCCAGAAAGAAGCTTTCAATATTATTGTGGTTTCAGGTGAAAGATCATCTTTGGTTCACGGAAAACCTTCTGAAAAAAAGATTGACGAAGGAGAACTTATAATTATTGATGTGGGAGCGAATTATCAGAATTATAATTCTGACATAACCCGTACTATAATTATGGGAAAGGAAAACGCTAAACAAAAGGGGATATTTTCTATTGTCTTGGAAGCACAAAATAAAGCCCTTGAATTTTTAAAGCCTGGTGTAAGCTGCAAAGAAGTGGATTCTACAGCAAGGGATATAATTGTAAAGAAGGGTTATGGAGAATATTTTTGCCATGGTTTGGGTCATGGAGTAGGGTTGGATATTCACGAATTACCGCGAGTTTCTTTCAGTGATGACACAGTTTTACTACCCGGAATGGTAGTTACCATTGAACCTGGAATATATTTACCGGAAGTTGGCGGAGTTAGGATTGAAGATTCGGTTCTGATAACTGAAGCAGGTTATGAAATATTAACCTGGTTTCCAAAAATATTGAATCTCTAAAAATGTAAGGAGAAAATATTATGATTAGTAATTTAAAGAAAGTAGATCCAGAAATATTTGAAGCTATAAAAAATGAAGAGAATCGTCAAAAATATACCATAGAATTAATTGCTTCAGAAAATTTTGTTTCCCCGGAAATATTAGAAGCCCAGGGTTCAGTTTTAACTAATAAATATGCTGAGGGCTATCCAGGGAAGAAATACTATGGTGGATGCAAATACATCGATGTCATAGAAAATTTAGCTATAGAAAGGGCTAAAAAGATATTTAAGGCCGAACATGCTAATGTTCAACCTCATTCCGGTTCACAGGCAAATATGGCGGTTTATTTCAGTGTTTTAGAGGTAGGGGATACTATTTTAGCTATGAATCTTTCTCATGGCGGCCATCTTACTCATGGGAGCCCGGTAAATTTTTCTGGTAGATTCTTTACTATTGTTCCCTATGGAGTGGGGAAAGATACCGGAAGAATAGATTATAATAACTTAAGAGATTTGGCTATAAAAAATAAACCAAAATTAATTATAGCCGGCGCGAGTGCCTATCCGCGTGAAATAGATTTCTCTGCATTCAGGTCTATTGCCGATGAAGTCGGAGCATATTTGATGGCTGACATTGCTCATATCGCAGGATTGATTATAGCAGGTCTTCATCAAAGTGCTGTACCTCATTGCCATTTTATAACCACAACTACTCACAAAACCTTAAGAGGGCCCAGAGGCGGTTTAATTTTGTGTAAAGAGGAATATAGTCGAGCAATTGACAAAACTATTTTCCCGGGGATTCAAGGCGGCCCACTAATGCACGTTATAGCAGCTAAAGCGGTCTGTTTTAAGCAAGCAACGACCCCAGAATTTATGAACTATCAGAAACAAATCGTTAAAAATGCCAAAACCCTGGCTGAAAAATTAATAGAATTAGGTTATAATTTAGTATCCGGCGGAACCGATAATCACTTGATGTTGGTAGATTTAAGAAATAAAGGAATTACCGGAAAGCAGGCAGAGAAAGCTTTGGAAGAAGTCGGGATTACTGTTAATAAGAATATGGTTCCCTTTGACCCTCAAAAGCCTTGGGTTGCCAGCGGAATAAGAATCGGAACTCCTGCAGTGACTACACGGGGGATGAAAGAAAAAGATATGAGTGTAATAGCCGAAATGATGAACAGAGTCCTGAATGATACGGAAAATCAGAAAATAAAAGACGAAGTAAGAAAAGAAGTAGAAAGTTTTTGTCAAAAATTTGTATAGAAAGAAGTAGGGGCAGACCTTGTGTCTGCCCATAATGAGTAATGAGTTATAGGAACACAATGCATCGTACCAATACAGTGACTGATTGACTAAATAACATAGAAAAAAATACGTAAATAGAGAATTAAGCAAAAAGGAGGTTTTATCTTGATTTCTACCAGCAATTTTAAAAAAGGGTTAACTATCGAAATAGATGGTGAAATATACAGTATTGTGGATTTTCAACACGTAAAACCCGGTAAGGGTGGTGCTTTCGTAAGGACTAAGTTTAAAAATGTAAAAACCGGGCTTGTTACCGACAAAACATTCAGAGCAGGAGAAAAAATGGAGCAAGCTGTAATTGATAGAAAAACTATGCAGTATCTATATAATGATGGTAATAATTATTGTTTTATGAATAAGGAAAATTATGAGCAAATTTCTTTATCTAAAGAACAGATAAGCGAAATAACCGATTTATTAAAAGAAGGCAATGATGTGGAGGTTGTATTCTGTAAAGAAGAACTGATTGGTGCTGAATTACCAAATTTTATGAGTTTAAAAGTGATTAAAACCATGCCTGGTGTAAAGGGGAATACGGTGTACGGTGCCCTTAAACCGGCTACTTTAGAGACCGGAACAATCATTCAAGTTCCTTTGTTTATAAAAGAAGGGGACATAATAAAAATAGACACCAGAGAAAAGAAATACATAGAAAGAGAATAGAAGATAGCATAGAGCGTTTAGCGTATAGCGTTTAGTTAGGAAAGAGGGAGTCAGAATTCAGGAGTAAGAATATAAGATAGTATCGCGTATAACATTTAGCGAAAAGATTTAAAAAGGAGAAAAATGCAAACTATTAAAACTGATCTGGGAGAAATAAATGTTTCCAGAGAAACAATCGGGAGTATAGTTAGTTTAAATTTGGCTGATGTTAAAGGGGTGGTCGGAAGCAGAAAATCAATAATAAAAGAGATAACTGACATGTTAAGGGGAGATACGAGCGAAAACGAAAGAGAAGAAGCTTCCCGTACTATAAAAGTAGAGGTAAAAGATAATAAACCTTTGATAAATTTATATATTATTATAAAGTATGGTGTAAGGATACCCGATATAGCCTGGGATATTCAGAATAGGGTCAAAGAAGGTTTAAGGGAAAAATTAGGTACAGATATTAATGAAATAAATATTCATGTTCAAGGGATACAGTTTCCCAAGAAGACACAAAGCAGGAGAGATTTAGTTGCTTCCAATTTATTTGTAAAAGTTTTTTAAGATACAAATGGGGTCAGGTCTCAACATTTGACATAACTTATTCCTAAATAATGAAAAGAAATAAGTTATGTCAAATGTTGAGACCTGACCCCATATAAACGGAGGAGTAATGGGAGGGAGAAGGTTATCCCGAGAAATGGCCTTAAAAGCATTGTTTCAAATTGATTTAGTTAGCACTAATATAGAAGAAGCACTGAAATACACTTTCGAAGATGGTGAATTTTCAGATGAAGTTAAAGAATTTTCTCTAATATTGGTTAATGGCGTGTTGAGTAATTTATCTAAAATAGATAAGTCAATTAGTAATTATACTAACAATTGGTCTTTGGAAAGAATTACTAATATTGATAGAAATATTCTTCGGATAGCGATTTACGAAATATTATATTTAAACAATATACCCAAAAGCGTTTCCATTAACGAAGCAGTTGAATTAGCCAAAAAATACGGTACAAAAAGTTCTTTTAGTTTTGTAAACGGAGTTTTAGGGAAAATTGATAAGAATGATAAAGTATTAAAGAAAATAGATTAAACGATTATGATTAATTATACAGAATCAAAAATATATACAGTTTCCAAGCTTAATAAATATATAAAAAAGCTTTTTGAAAATGATTTTAATCTGCAGGATATATGGATATTGGGAGAGATATCCAATTTTAAGCTGCATTCTTCAGGACATATGTATTTTGTGCTCAAGGATAAGGAAAGCCAAATTAAATGTGTAATGTTTAGAGGAAACAATTGTAATTTACGATTTATGCCAGGAGATGGAATGAAAGTTAAGGTGCGAGGGGATGTCAGTGTTTATGAAAAAAGAGGAGAATATCAGCTGTATGCAAAAGAAATTATTGAAGCTGGGAAGGGTGAACTTTATTTAGCTTTTGAGAGATTGAAAGAAAAGCTAAAAGATGAAGGGCTTTTTTCAGAGGAAATTAAAAAGAAATTACCGCTCATTCCGCAAAATATTGCAGTGATAACTTCTCCTACCGGCGCAGCAATTAGGGACGTTATAACTATCTCATTGAGAAGGTTTCCCAATCTTTCAATTTTAGTTGTTCCTTCCTTGGTACAAGGGACATTTGCCGCTAAGGAGATGGCTAAAAAGATAGATTTTTTAAATAAATACTTTAAAGATTTAGATTTTATTATAATTGGCCGAGGGGGAGGTTCATTGGAAGAATTATGGGCTTTTAATGAAGAAATTTTAGCTCGCAGTATCTATAACTCTAAAATTCCTATAGTTTCAGCAGTAGGCCACGAAACAGATTTTACTATTTCAGATTTTGCGGCTGACCTGCGTTCTCCCACTCCATCTGCAGCAGCTGAAATGACTATACCGGATAAAAATAATCTGATAAATAATCTAAGTTTATTAAAAAGCAAAATGAGCAGGGCAGTTAAAAGAAACCTTGAGTTAGAAACAGAAAATTTAAATTCTGTAAGTAGAAGCCTTAAATATCATGGACCGGAAAACAAAATTAATCAATATTACCAATATATCGATGAATTTAGTGCTCGCTTAAATTCAAGGATTAAGCACCGGGTAGAATTATATGAAGAAAGAATAAAAAAAGATTCCCAAAGACTGGGCTCATTAAGTCCTTGGGCAATAATTGAAAGAGGATATAGTATTTGTAGAAAAATACCTGGCAAGGAGATTATTAAAAGGTTGGAACAAATTGAAGTTGGTACAAAAATAGAAGTTATCATAAGTGATGGTAAGATATTGAGTAAAGTAGAAAAAAAGGAGGTTGTTTCAAGATGAAAAACAAGAAAAAAGTTGAAGATATTCCCTTTGAAGAATATTTAAGAAAATTAGAAAAAATTGTTCAACAATTAGAGGAAGGCGAATTAACCTTAGATGAGTCGGTAAAGACCTATGAAGAAGGAATGAATATATCGAAAATATGTTTGGAAAAACTGAATAAAACTAAAAAGAAGATAGAACAACTGGTAATTGAGAGTGAAGAAAAATATTCTACCAAACCTTTTTCTGAAAAAGAAGGAGAAGATACAATTAATGAATTTTAAAAAATATCTGGAAAATAGAAAAAATATCATAGATAAGGCTTTAGATGAATATTTGCCACCGGAAGAAAAATCACCTTCAATTATTCACAAAGCGATGCGCTATAGTGTTTTTAGCGGAGGGAAGAGAATTAGGCCAATTTTAACTTTTGCAACAGCTGAATTGTTTGGAAAAGATACTGAAAATGTAATAAAGGCAGCTTGTGGAATTGAATTAATTCATACTTTTTCATTAATCCATGATGATCTCCCTTGTATAGATAATGATGACTTTAGACGGGGGAAACCAAGCAATCACAAAGTATTTGGAGAGGCCATAGCTTTATTAGCAGGGGATGCCCTTTTAGTTTCCGGATTTGACTTAATAATTAAAAATTCTGAAGTTAAAGAAATAAAAAAACAATCGATTCTAAAATTGATAAAAGAAATATCTTTTTACATTGGAACTGAAAATATGTTAGGAGGACAAGTAGAAGATATATACTTGAAAAATGCAGATATCAAAAAAGAAGATCTAACTAATCTATATATGAAAAAAACTGCGGCCTTAATTTGTCTTTCTATTAGGGCAGGTGCAATATTATCCGGGGCAAACCAAAAGCAGCTTGAAGCTTTAACCAAATATGGTGAAAATATAGGATTAGCTTTTCAAATTATTGACGATATGCTCGATATCATGCAAGACCAAAGGGATATAGGAAAACCTACTTATGCTAATAAATATGGGATAAAAGAATCTAAGAGCGAATCTGAAAGATTGATTAAGGAAGCAAAAGATTCTTTAAAAATATTTAATCATAAAACTGCAACATTGAGAAGTTTAGCTGATTATTTACTGACCAGAAAAAAATGAAAAACTAGCGTACAGCGTTTAGCGTAGAGCGTATAGTTAGGAAAGAGGGAGTCAGAATTCAGGAGATAGAAGCCAGAATAAATTCGTATCTCGTATTTCGTGAATCGTATCTTGTTAAGAAACCGTTATGTGGCTGCTCGATACGCGATACTATATTCCTATACGCTAAACGCTACCCGCTATACGCTATATTCTTTACGCGATACTATATTGATACTTTTACTATACGCTATACGCTAAAAGAAATTAAGGAGGGAAAATGTTTAGATCGAACAATCGAAAATATAATGAAATACGACCTATAAAGATTACCAGAAATTACATAAAATATGCAGAAGGATCTACCCTTATGGAAATGGGGAGTACTAAAATAATATGTACCGCTTCGGTTGAAGACAAAGTTCCTTTATTTCTAAGAGGAAAAAAGAGTGGTTGGATTTCAGCTGAATACTCTATGATTCCCCGAGCAAATCAAATTAGAAATATCAGGGATTCAGTTAAAGGTAAAATAAGTGGAAGGTCTTCTGAAATTCAAAGATTGATAGGGAGATCTTTAAGATCAGTAGTAGATGTAATGGAATTAGGAGAGAGAACTATTTGGATAGACTGTGATGTAGTTCAAGCCGATGGTGGAACCAGAACCTCAGCTATCATCGGTTCTTTTATTGCTCTATTTGATGCTTTAAATTATCTGAAGGCTGAAGGGCACTTAGATGTTATTCCCATAAAAGATTATGTAGGGGCAATTAGCGCGGGAATAGTTGACGGAGAAATGTTATTAGATTT
>JAHIPR010000307.1 GCA_018903015.1 bacterium | reverse complement strand
TTATTTCTTAGTTAAAGGTGCCGGTTTACTTGTTGATGGGGCGTCTTCGCTTGCCAAAAGGTTAAAGATATCGGAATTAGTTATCGGGCTTACTGTGGTTGCTTTTGGAACATCCAGCCCAGAATTAGTGGTCAATATATTTGCTACTATTCAGGGCAATACTGATATTGCTATCGGTAATATTTTAGGAAGCAATACGTTCAATAATTTATTTATTCTAGGAATATCTGCCGTTGTTTTTCCTTTGACAGTAACCAACAATACCGTTTGGAAAGAAATTCCCTTAAGCTTTTTAGCTCCAATTCTTGTTTTCATCTTAGGAAATGATCAATTGATTGATAAAAATAATTTCTCTTTATTATCACGAGTAGATGGCTTAATTTTATTATCATTTTTTATAGTATTTATGTATTACATATTAGGTACTCTGAAGCGGAACGATATAATAGTAGAAAGAGTAGTTACCAAGCAGTTTGGATTGGCAAAATCATTATTTTGGATAGTTATCGGTTTAATTGGATTATGCATTGGCGGAAAATTAGTCGTAGATGGTGCCGTTTTTATAGTCCACAAATTAGGGGTGAGCGAAAAATTAATCGGATTAACTATAGTTGCTATGGGAACATCACTTCCCGAACTAGCAACTTCAGTTGTTGCAGCCAGTAAGGAAAATGCAAACATTGCGGTTGGCAATATTGTTGGGTCTAATATATTCAATATCTTTTTTATATTAGGCCTGAGCTCTATCATCAGCCCCCTGCCTTTTTCTGCTAATATCAATATAGATGCTGGAATAACAATTCTTGCTAGTTTTATCCTATTTATAAGTATGTTTACAGGAAAAAAATATCTGATTGACAGATGGGAAGGGATTTTTTATATTTTATTTTACGTAGTATATGTGATATTTCTTATAAATAGAGGATAGAGAATTGTTTTGCTGAACACAAATAATTTCAATATTTTTTGTTTTTTTAAATAAGAATAATAAACTTGAAAGGAGCACTATGAAAAAAATCATAAAGCATTTACAAATTTATATTTTTAGAGGCTTTCTAGCCTTAGTTCCACTTGGTCTTTCTTTTTTGGTGTTAAAGTTTTTTTATGTGGATCTTGATCAAAAAGTTGTTGGTGTCATTGAAAAAATTATTGGTTTTCGTATCCCTGGTCTTGGGATCCTTCTTATTCTCGTTACTCTTTATTTAATTGGTTATTTAGCAAGCAATGTTATCGGAAAGCGTTTTTTTAACTTGGTTGAGAGAATATTAAACCGGATTCCCATTATAAAAACAACTTATCAAATTGGTAAACAGGTATCGGTTGCTCTTTCGTTACCTGAAAAACAGATCTTTAAACGCGTTGTCTTGGTTGAATATTTTAGACCAGGAACCTTGACCATTGGCTTTGTGACAGGTACCATCCTAGATAAAGCAAATAATAAAAAGCTCCTGAAGGTCTTCATTCCGACTGTTCCGAACCCCACCTCTGGCATATTTGTTATTCTTAAGGAATCGAAAGTAATTGAACCCGGGTGGAGCGTAGAGCAGGCTATGAAAATAGTAATTTCAGGAGGTATTATTGGTCCTGAAGAAATAAGAGGTAAAAAGGATTAATAAGAATTAATAAAGAAATCTGTTTTTTTGATACTTTTTAATATTTTAACTTCACCGTTGATTTTTTTGTTCTTTCTCCGCCAAAGGTGAATTTACTTACGCTTTCTATAGTTAAAATTTTACCCCCATCCAATTTTCCCCTCGCTCTCAAGGCTTTATATGTGAATGGTTCAGCTTCCAGCCGTCCATATCGAGTGATCTAGCAAGTGGGACTTATAAATCTTTCTTCTTGTTACGGTGAATTATATTTGGTAAGACTATAGCAATAGTTTGTTGATTTAATACAAAGAGAGCCTTGACCTTTCTTAGCCCTTTGGCAATTTTTCTGAAGGGCGTTATTTTTTTATAAACACTCTACAAATTATAGTCTTTGGATATTTCTTTAATATTGAAGAATTAACTGATTTAATCTAATATTTTCTATTGTCATATTCCCCTTAAAAGTTCTGAAGCTGACCAATAGGGGGAGCTTGACAATTTCCAGCCCTTTGGCATTCGCTGAAGGGCTTTTCTATTTTTTATTGATATTTTTCTAAAAAGAAGGATTTTAAAAGATTTGTCGTAATGTCTAATTAGAAGTAATTTGGGATTATCATTTTATAATAATTAAAAAATAAGTTCCTTTTAAGTGATTAGTTATGTCAAATATGAAGACCCCCTTTTATCTTAGAAGAAAAAATAAAAAATATTAAAAAAAAGAAGGATTTTTTAATATAAAAAGAGTATTATATTAATGTATGAATGAATAACTGTATTTGCAAAGTTATGGTATAATTACTAATCAATAAAAAATATGATATTTTTTGTAAAACCTAATAGGAGGAATAAATGTATGAATAATGAAAATAGGGAAGAAGCAATAAAGATTTATTCAAATTCTGCAAAACTTGCCTCGAGTGTATTTGATATTCAAATATCTTTTTATCAAAAAAGTCATTCAGATGAACAAATAGCAAAAAATAATAAAGAAGAGTACCATGATAAATTATTAGCGGAAGTAATCATGAGTCCTTCTCATGCAAAAGCTGTATCAGAAATTTTACAAGGCGCAATAAAGGAATATGAAAAAAATTTTGGTGAAATAAAATTAAAACCTGATAAAAAATGATTTCGTGAGGTTTTGAACTTTTGAGTGAAAATTATTTTTATACAAAGGATATTTTAAACAGAAATGTTAAATTAACAACTACACAATTACATACTCATATTCTTGGTAAGGGTGGACACACGGAAATGGCTTTCGACCCAAAAAGTATATCTAAAACAGTTGAAGATCCAGATTATATTTATGAAAGTAAATCAAACGACCAACGAGATTTATATTTTGGCTTAGGATGCCATAAAATATTTAAAAAAATGTATGTAAAAGTTGTAGTAGACTATACAAATATATCTGAAGGCAATGTGATAACGTCGTATATTAGTGAAACTGTTTCAGGAGATTTAGGGAGGATAAAATATGAAAAATCTACTACAATATAACTATGATGAAAAATATGACATTTTATATATTTCTACAATTCCCAATGAACCCGCAATTGCCGAAGAGGATGAGGATGGCATTGTAATAAGGTATTCCCATAAAACAGGTAAGTTTGTAGGTGTAACCATATTTGATTTTAAAAAAAGACTAATAAACAAAAATTTTTCTAAGGTATTTAAATATGTAGAATCAAATTATTTATATAAAATAAGAGATAAACTAAATTTAACAGCCACATAATTAATCCTAAAATAATAATAAACAAAACAATTAAAAAATATTACGTGCATCCCTAATTTTGGTTAGAATAAGAGTAGGGATACTTTATTTATAAATAAGGGAGAATAAGCCATTAAATTGGATTTATAACACTTGCAGGAATGCTAATTAATTCCTTTAGTTTATTGATATTCTGCAATTCCTCTATAATTTCACCCCAACAAAAAGTTCCAAAC
>JAHIPR010000306.1 GCA_018903015.1 bacterium | reverse complement strand
CTTTACTATTTCGGGGGAATGCGGTGGAGGAACAGAGATGGGCATTTCAATTATAGTAGTAACTCCGCCTAAGGCAGCATCTTTTGAACCGCTTTCAAAGGTTTCCCTTTCATCATGCCCCGGAGCCCTGATATGGACATGGGGGTCTATTGTGCCCGGTAAAATAATTTTACCTTTCGCATCAATGACTTTTTCTGCGAATAGTTTTTCCTTGCATATAATAGAAATTATTCCATCCTTTACTCCAATACAACAATCTATTAATCTGCCATCAATAAATACCTTGTCTGACTTAATTGCGAGATCAAGTTTTTCCATAGTATATCCTCCAGATATTGCTTCTTAATTATCTTAATCAAAAATATATTTCTAATTTTACTTTACACTTTTACAATAGTAAATATAAGATAGAATTCAAATGGTTCTGATTTCTACCTTAATATTTTTTACAATATATGAGTCCCCTCTAAAAACCCCATCATGCCATTTGACATCATTTCTAAGCTTAAAAATCCATTCCAATTTATCATCACTTATAGTCCACTCTTTTGCTAAATCTGGAACTGTTTCATAATTCTCATCTAAAACAACTAGAGAATCATATAAAACTGAAAATATTTCGTATCCAGCTTGGGAGTAAGAAATAAGAGGGCTTAAACTGTCTGGTTCAACTGTAACTCCAATTCTCATAGAATTGGGTTCTGTTTTTTGACAAAATACATTTAGTTGCGTTAACAATAAAAGTAATGTGAAAATTAGGATTATTGAAAATACTTTCTTAAAATTCATTTTTTTCCTCCGTTTTTTCTTAATATTTTTAACATTACGACAATAAATTCTAAATACACTTCATTAGCTTTCTACGCATTGACCACCCCCTTTTTTTATCGAAGAAGCTAACTAAATTAAAACTTTCTTAAGAAAGTCATAAATGACCTCTGCTGTTTTCACTATGGTGTTTAATTCTACATATTCATCAGGACTATGATAATTTTTACCCTGAGGTCCAAAGATGTATGTTGGTAACTTACCTCTTGAACCCAAATAGTTAAAATCTCCTACACTTGAAAAATAAGCTATTTTCGCTTTATTACCAGTTGAAGTAATCTCTTTAGGATGATTAAAGTGGGTATTAATATACAAAGGCTGATATTTTTTTAGCATTTCTACTAACTCTGGTGTTATCCTCTGGGGTAAATTTACCGGAACAGCAGTACCTATGCGAATAATCTCTACATACAGACATTATTCTATTATCAAGTTGCCATTTCCAATCATTCCATTCTTCCGGAGATATATTAGCCCAAAGAGGTATTTCTTTATAGTTTCTCATTCTAATCACTCCTTTTATCTCATCTTTTTAAGGAGAAGTCTTATCTTTGATTGGGGAGATAACCATATTATAAGTCTATCTTTGCAAAAAAGAAAATTATATTTTGATATTTATAACTCCCTCAAATACTTTTAAAGCAGGCCCAGTCATATATAAAGCGTCCTCAGTAATTTCTATTTCTATTTTACCGCCTTTAACATCTACTTCTATATGATTTCCTTTTATTTTTCCTAAAATAGAAGCAACCGCAGCACTTGCAGTAGCCCCGGTACCACAAGCTAAAGTTTCATAAAAAACACCACGTTCATATGTTCTAATCTTTAGTAAATCGCTTCCAATCACTTCCACTAAATTAGTATTAATACCATATGGAAAAAGTTGTTTATTTTCGCTAATATTTTTACCATACTTATTTATATCCTCTTTATCTACATCTTTTACAAAAATAACACAGTGGGGCTCGCTGGAGTTGACTATAGAAACTTTTATTTCTCCTATTTCTGGAAAATCAATAGTTTTATTCAATAGTCGTTCATCATCTGGGAACTTAGAAATAAAGTACTTTTTCATATCTTTCATTTTTACTCTAAGCCTTCCCATATTCACTTGATATTTAGCTCCGATCTTTTTGGTATGTTTTATGCCATCATTTGTTTCGATAAAAAGATTGGTTTTATTTAACTTTTCGCATAAATATGCTGCCACACACCTTATTCCATTTCCACACATATCAGCCTCTGGTCCTTGAGCTTCGAATATTTTCAGTCTAATATCTGCATTAGAGGAAGAATCTAAATATAATATATCGTCAGCTCCAATACCAAAATGCCTATCACAGAGAAACTTTGCTAGTTTCCCTCTCTTTTCAAAAAGTATTTTTTTACTAAATTCTTTATCAATTATCACAAAATCATTTCCGCAAGCTTGATACTTCAAAAATTTAATCTTCATTTTTAATCCCTCAAAGTAATATGCCTTATTATTTTTACCAAATATTAACCAATTTCTCAATTTTTCTCACTTGATATTTGAAATTAGTTTTTATAATTATTTACTTTACTTATAAAATATATCTTTTTTTGCATAAACTACTTTCCCATTGATTATAGTTAAAAGAGAGTCCATACTCTTTAATACATCAAGAGTAACTTTAAACGGATCCTCTGGAAGGATAATCAAATCAGCTACCGCTCCTGGAACTAATTTGCCACTATTCTCATGTGTTGCATAAGCAGCTTCTGTTGTAAAGAGAGTCAATGCTTGTTTCATTGTAACACGTTCCTTTTTGACCCATTCTGGAAAGGGATTTCCTTCCAAATCTCTCTGAGATACTGCACAGTACATTCCCCAGAAAGGATTCATAGATTCTACTGGACAATCTGACGATCCAGCAACTTTTATTCCTTTATTTAATAAAGTTTTTAAAGTATATGCATATTGAATTCTTTTTTGTCCTAACCTACTTTCTACCCAGGGATAATCTGTATTTATAAATATGGGCTGCACAACAGCAATAATATCTAAATCTTTCATTTTGTTGATTAAATTTTCATTTAAAACTTGTAAATGCTCAATTCTATGTCTCAATTGTTTTCTTCTTTTAGTTTTTGAAAGAACTTCTAAAGCATAACTGGCACCTTTATCTCCAATGGCATGTAAAGAAATTTGCACCCCAAGTTGATCAGCCTTTATAACCTTACTCTCTAGTTCATCATAAGGTATTCTCATAATTCCAACATTTTTAGGATCGCCTGAATATCCTTCTAGTAAAGCAGCTGTCTTTGACCCTAAACTTCCATCTAAAATAAACTTTATTCCTCTTAATTTTACATATTTTCCTTTTGATAATTCTTCTACAAGTCTTTTTTCATCTTTCAAGCATTCATCAATTATATAGGTATTAATATGAAGTTTTACCTTTCCTTGCTTTTCCAACTCTCTATATGTTTGTAATATATTCCAGTCTACTAATAGATCGCTAACACTGGTTAATCCATATTTAAAAGCAATCTTACTTGCTTTTAAAAGGTCATTTTCAAATCCTTTTGATTGAAATTTTTGCTCAAGTTTACTTGCCATCTTGACTGCATTCTCTTTAAGAATACCATTTGGTTCACCATTAGAGAATTTTTCTATTGCTCCCCCCTCAAAAGGCTTACTCATTTTGTCAATTCCTAAAAGCTCCAATGCTTTAGAATTCACTACACACACATGAAGATCTACCCTGTAAATTATAATAGGAATACCATCTGATACTTCATCTAAATCTTTTCTATTCGGTATTCTTTTTTCTAGAAAACCTTCATCATTAAATGACATTCCAATGATGATTTTTTTTTCAATATTTTCCTTTAATTTTTCTTTTATTTCTTCAATTGAGGCGCAATCTCTTAAATCAACTTTACTCAAAGATTTTACAAATTCTGAAAAGTGCATATGACATTCTTTAAAACCAGGTAAAACTGTTTTACCATCCACATCTAAAATTTTCGTTTTTTCCCCTATTTTTTTCTTAATATCTTCGTCTGATCCAATGCACTCTACTTTCCCATCTTTTACAAAGACAGCTCTGCATTTAGGAATCTTACTATCCATTGTTATTATATTCCCATTTAAAATTGCTATCTCCTCAATAACCATTTTATTAACTCCATTCATAATAATTAAAACGCCTCTTTTAAAAATCTTATAACCTATATCTATTAAGTATTAAACTATAAAATAGTATGCCAAGGGTGAGTGATTATTCATCTTCGTCCCTTGACATACTAACCATAACAATATTGCTCACTTGAAAACTGTAAATTTTAATTTTTTATATCAAAGTGAAACTTTTGTTAACAAATTTACTTATTTGATATAATTTCCACATTTTAAGATATCTGTTTAGATTCCGGAAAGAAAGTTTCTATATCTTCTTCAGAACCATGTTGAGTATTAAGTGAGACCAATACCAAAGTTAAGAAAGAGGTAGTCCATCCCAAGTATGATGCCGCAAATCCGTAAGGACTTCCTAAAAGGGTCCAGATAACTGCCGATGATCCTCCAATTATAATACTCCAGAAAGCACCTGTAGAGGTAGTTCGTTTCCAGAATAAAAGCCCTAACATGGGGAAGAAAAGGCCGGCAGCACCAAAGGTATAGGCATAAAGTACAATGGTAAGAATTGAAGGAACCTTGTAAGCTAAATATATTGCTAGAAAACCCATAACAATAGTCGCAATACGTGCAACTTTAATTAATTCAGAATCGCTTGCCTTAGGTTTGATTAATTTCTTATAAATATCATTTGTAAAAATAGCAACCGGACCCATAAGACAAGAATCAGCAGTAGAAATAACAGCTGCAGTATAACCTGCAACTACTAATCCGGCTATGCCCATTGGTAACATCGTGACGATCATACGAGGGACTGCAAGCTCTGGATCAGTAAGTCCTGGAATAAGTTTCCTGGCAAACATTCCTATAAGGACAGTTCCAATAGCAAAGATAGGCCATTCAATAGGAATCCCAGTTAGAAAAAAAGCTTTCTTTGCTGTAGATTCATCTTTAGCAGCAATAATACGCTGTATAGAGCATATAGAAATAAACCAGACTGGAAAGATTGATAAAAACCAACCTATGCCTGTTTTCCAGCTAACATTTCCCCAATCTAATAATTTGGAAGTTTCAGCTGAAGCACTAAACTGCTCAACCAATCCCTGCCAACCACCACTTTTAATCCACCCTATAGGAATAAGTATCAAAATTACGCCTAAAAATAAAACGACCATGTTAAAAACATCCGTATAAATGACGGCTTTAAGTCCACCTGCACTCGTATAAAAAAGTACTATTGCTCCAGCAATAATTATTGAAACAGATAGGCCTATACCCATCGTTCCGGCAATTAGTTTGCCTCCCGCAATAATTTGTCCCCCCACAAAGCAAAACCAAGCAAGTCCTATTAAAATTGCCGCCATAAAACCGGTTTTTTTATCAAATCTCTGGGTAAAAAGATCTCCAATGGTATAACCTTTACATTTATCAGCCCACTTTTTAACTACAGGAACTAGAAAAAAAGCAGCACCAATTGCACTTAAAGCAGAAACAGCCATTAACCAGGAACCGGCTAATCCCATTGAAAAACCCAGTCCGCCCATAGCAATACTAAATCCTCCACCAAGATCTGTTGCTGATGTTGTAGCAGTTGTTTGAAATAATCCCATATTTCGATCTGCTGCCAAAAATGATTCAATTTCTCCTTTCTCTTTTTTAGATCTCAGAACATATGCACCAATACTCATTAAAGCTATAAAATAAATCACCATCACAAAAATATCAACAAAACCTAACTTTTCCATTTTTAACCTCCTAATTTATTAATATTCCTTCTTAACATTTTTTAACATTACGACAATAAATTCCAAATACACATTTCATTAGCTTTCTACGCATTGACCACCCCCCCCTTTTTTTTTATCGAAGAAGCTAACTAAATTAAAACTTTCTTAAGAAAATCATAAATAACCTCTGCTGTTTTCACTATGGTGTTTATTTCTACATATTCATCGGGACTATGATAATTTTTACCCTGAGGTCCAAAGATGTATGTTGGTAACTTTGCCCTTGAACCCAAATAGTTAAAATCTCCTACACTTGAAAAATAAGCTATTTTCGCTTGATGACCAGTCGCTGATAATATACTTTCTTTTATCGTTTTGGTGTATGGATTACTTTCTGATACCACATAAGGTCGGAACCCAGCACATTCCGGATGAGGAGCATCTCTAAATTTAATAGAAGCACTTCCTTTTATGTCTGCCCTTTTAATTGCTTCTTCAACTTCTATTCGAAGATAATTCCTATCTTCACCAATGGTTACATGTCTAAAAACTGAAAATGATGCCCCATCGGGCACAGAAAGTGGTGCACCTCCACCTTCAATTTCTATTACGCAGATAGAACCTTTGCCTAATTTTTCATGTGATTTCAGATTAGATTTTTCTAATTCAAGTAAGACTTTGGAGGCCTCACTAATAGCATTAATGCCTTCCTCCGGATTAGCTCCATGAACACTTTTTCCTCTTAGCGTAACGGTATATTTCCATCCGCCACGTGCTCCTAAACAAAGACAAGGAAAATCCATACAAGCAAAACCTGCAGTTGGTTCTGCGACAACAGCAACATCAGTATCGTTAATTAAGCCATCTAAGATTAGGGCATCAGTACCTAATCCATATGGCCCTTCCTCATCACTTACCAAGGTATAGAGTATTTCTCCATTAAACCGATCAACAGTATTAGCAAAGGCTTCTACTGCTAACATAATAGCAGTTATCCCACCTTTCATATCAAGGGTTCCCAGACCGTACATCTTGTCCCCTTCAATTTCAGCACCAAGAGGATCTTTTGTCCAACCTTTACAAATTTGTACCGTATCCAAGTGCCCATTCAATAATACAGTAGGTCCTTCATCCTGACCTTTAAGCTTTCCGATAACATTTTTTCCCTGAAAATGAGTAATTTTGTTTTCATAAAATTCATGATATTTAACCGGCAGATTTCTTTTTTGAAACCAACTGTAAACATACTCCATAATTTCATCTTCATGAAAAAAGGGACTGTATATCTTAACTAAATCAGTTAATAATTTTTCTACCTGTGTCCGATTAATGTATTCCTCATAAATAATGCTACCCATTATAATTATCCTTCTTTAAGATTTTATTTTACTTTCTTTGACGTCTTTCTAAGTTTTCCGGCTCCAAAGTCAGATCTATTCTATCTTTATTAAAAAGTTTGGTTAATCCTATCTTATCATCTAAGTAAGGATATTTTTTACAGTAATCACAATTTTCAGGGCATACGCTACAATAACTTTTGGGTTGGGTATATGTTGCGATAACCCCTTCGTAATTACGAAGGATAACTTTTCTCTCGTTCATTGATATCAGATACTGAGGCATAAGTGGAATTTTGCCCCCACCACCCGGAGCATCAATTATAAACTGAGGGACACATAGGCCAGTTGTATGGCCTCTAAGATATTCAATTATTTCAATACCCTTACTTACTGATGTTCTAAAATGCCCTATACCTTGGGATAAATCGCATTGATAGATATAATATGGTTTCACCCTAATTTTAACCAGTTCATGTACTAATTTTTTCATAATCAACGGACAATCATTAACGCCTTTTAAAAGAACGCTCTGATTGCCCAAAGGGAAGCCCGCATCTGCTAATTTCTCACACGCCTCTCTTGATACTGAAGTAATTTCTTTAGTATGATTAAAGTGGGTATTAATATACAAAGGCTGATATTTTTTTAACATTTCTATTAACTCTGGTGTTATCCTTTGAGGTAAAGTGACCGGAACAGCAGTACCTATACGAATAATCTCTACATGGGGTATTTCATATATTCTTTTAATAATATTCTCTAATCTTTCGGTAGATAAAGTAAGGGGGTCTCCTCCCGATAAAAGGACATCTCTGATTTGTGGCGTGTTCTTGATATATTCTATGCCCATATCAATCTGCTTTTCAGGTATGATTTTATCTGTCTCTCCCGCATGTCTTCTGCGTGTACAATGACGACAATACAAACCACATTGATCTGTCACAATAAAAAGTACTCTATCCGGGTATCTATGAGTAATACCAGGTACGGGAGAATCAATATCTTCATGAAGAGGATCTTCCATGTCCTCCTTGCTAACTTCTATTTCTTTTGCTGTGGCAATTGCTCTTTTCCAACAAGGGTCTTCTCTATCATCAGGATCTATCAAGGTTGCATAATAAGGCGTTATGGCTATCCTAAGATAT
>JAHIPR010000305.1 GCA_018903015.1 bacterium | reverse complement strand
TACGCCGAGTAAGTAGTGAGGAATGTCTAACACTTCGCTCAGGAAGACTATAAAACTTAAAAGCATAAACATAATAATTATAATAAACACTTCTCTGTTTTCTTTGATTTTCCCTATCCATTTTCCCGGCTTTAAAATTTTATCTTTTAGATTAAGTTTTAATTTCATTTTTATACACCCTGAAAATAAAAAACCCAAAGACTGTTATATTACAGTCCTTGAGTTTAATATTAATAATTCTTTATTAATCTGTAAGAAAATAGGATTTTTCTGAAAATGCTTCTTTGAGATTGGTATTAAAAAATAAGAGAGAAACCCCGAGTTTCGGGGGGGGGCGACGGTAACAACTTTTTGTTTTGTGACTTCAAGCCTATACTTAAACATCTGATCTTCCCTCAAAACTTTTTAAAAATTTACTAATGATATCTTAACAAGTTTTCCTTCCTTGGTCAAACAATCTATGTGTGTTGTCAAGAAATAGTATCGTGTATCGAGTATTGCGTTAAGAGAAAGGGGACCCTTGCCCTTGTCTTTGTCTTTCATTATTGCTAGTCATCAGCTCAGAACGCTGTGCTGTTATATCACGTTATAAATATATATTTAAATTAATTTATAATCATTTTTATCAAATTCCAGTAGTTCAACACTTTTTACTGCTTTCTGGTTTATAAAAATTCTTTCGTTATTATCTTTAGGGTCAATGGGAAATATAAAAAAACCTTTTTTATTGGGATTATAACCAAGAGTAGTCCCATAAAGTTTTTCACCATCTTTACAGGTAACAATTATTTTACGTTGACTGGGAGTTACTTTGGGTTGACCTTTAAAAGTTCTTACTTTTTTATAATCTTTATTTCCTTTATGACTTTTTACAAAAAACACTGCTCTAAGAGAAGATAATTTTACTTCTATTATATCTTTTTTATCCTCTTCTCCAAATTCTTTATGTTTATGTAAGTAAAAAACTTCTTTGTTGGGAGAAATATTTACTGTCCAGCCTTTAAGAACATGTCCATCTTTAAATTTTACTACGACTTTTTTACCAAACATTTATAAACCACTCTTTCATTATATTTATTATTATCAACTTTATAAACGGTTATATAGACACTCAAATCTCTCATCATCACCCATCTTCACACTTTTTTCATTTTATCTTAGCACTATTTTTTATGAAATTGATAAGCATCACCTTTTTTATTATAAAAATAGGAGAATAGGTAAACTAAAAAATTATGCCAAATGTTGAGACCCGACTCCATATAATTCAATAAAAAAGTCCCTCTTTTTTGAAAATAATTTTAAAATGAGTGCCATCTTCTTTTTACGGGGAGAAGACTAAACCACGAGGGATAGCAGAAACACGAAAGGGTTGAACTATTTTTTCTCCCTTGACATCAACATCTCAACAAAGACCTTTACGAGCTCAGGATCAAGCTGAGTCCCACTTACCCTTTTTAATTCCTTGATAGCCCTTTCCTTGCTCAACCCTTTTCTATAAGGCCGGTCAGAAGTCATTGCCGCAAAGGTATCTGCCACGGCAAGAATCCTTGCCCCTAACGGAATCTTCTTTTCTTTTAAACCAACAGGATAACCTTTCCCATTATATCTTTCATGGTGGGCATAGATAATAGGTTTGATCTTCCAGGGAAAACCAACCTCTTTAAGAATTTTATAACTGAATTCAGGGTGCTGTTTCACCTCCTTCCACTCTTCGTCATTTAGTTTTCCAGGCTTATTAAGGATATATTCATGGATACCAATCTTCCCGACATCGTGAAGAATAGCTGCTACCTCAATACTCTCAATCTCCTGAGGAGATAACTTTAGCCTCTCAGCCAAAGCTACTGCATACCTGGTAACAGATTCAGAATGGCCTCTGGTATGGGAATCTTTTAGTTCTAAGGCGGAGACCAAGGCCCGAATAATACTGAGATAACTTTCGTGCAGATTTTGATATAGAGTGGCGTTCTCAATAGCAGAGGCTGCAAGATCGGCCATAGTAAAAAGAAGCTTTAAATTATCTTC
>JAHIPR010000043.1 GCA_018903015.1 bacterium | reverse complement strand
TTAATCCTCACGGTATTCACAACGTAGACATCTACTGCTTTCCCGACAGGCAATTTCCTTATTCCAAGTTTTTTCTACTTCATTGTATATTCCTCTATCCTTAACAGGAATAAGGCAATCCTTTGAACGCATAAATTCCACGGGTTCCGCTTCAGGGTCAAACTCTACATCTATTGAGTCTTCCGATCTCCAAGGGTAAATCCTTTTCTTTCCAGTCAGATAAAAATCGATTGCTTCGGCTGCATTTTGAGCTTCTCCAATAGCCTCTACAACCGTTGCCGGTCCTAAAGCTACATCTCCGCCAGCAAAAATATCTTTACTTTTAGTAATGCCTTTTATTGTAGGAATGGTGTTATTCCGATTAAGTTGGATTTTTTCTCCTTCTATTAAATCACTAATCGCAGGTTTTTGTCCAATGGATAAAATTAAGCAATCAATTTTTCTTGCAAAAGATGATCCTTCAATTTCAATAGGTCGACGTCTTCCTGATGCATCATAATCTCCTAATCTCATATTGACCAATTCAACTTCTAAGTAATCTTTTTGAGATTTAATTGATTTAATATTTTGTAAAAGGTTAATTGTTACACCTTCTCTTTCAGCTTCATTAATTTCTGCTTCATCAGCAGGCATTTCTTCTCGTGTTCTTCGATAGGCAATAGTAACATCTGCTCCTAATCTTTTAGCAGTTCTGGCAGCATCAATTGCTGAATTACCACCGCCAATGACCAGAACTTCTTTGCCAATTTTTAATTCTTCCAGTTGATTAAATTTAGAAAGAAATTCCAAACCACTTAATATTCTTGGATCCTCTAAATTATCTATTCCAGGCATGACAGAATTCCAGGCACCGGCAGCAATATAAAAGGCTTTATATCCTTCTCTTCTTAACTGATCCAAAGTAATATCTTTTCCTATCCGCAAATTGGTTTTAATATTCACCCCATAATCTACTAAGGATTGAATCTCTTTTTCCACTATATCCTTTGGTAAACGGTAGGCAGGAATAGCATAAGTTAACATTCCTCCGGCCTTTGGTTGAGCTTCGAATACCGTCACTTCATACCCGAGCATAGTTAAGAAATATGCATTGGAAAGTCCCGAAGGTCCACCTCCTATAACCGCAATCTTCATTCCATTCAGTGTTTGTTTTTCCGGAAAACATTCTAAATAATTATCGACTTTATCTGCCATAAATCGCTTGACAGCACGAATGTTAATCGCATCATCAATATCTTTTCTCCAGCATCTTGATTCACAAAAAGCCGGACATACCCCTCCACATACCGCAGGGAAAGGATTACTTTTTAAATGAGCCTGCATCGCTTTTTTATAATCTCCTACCTTGGTATAAGCTAAGTATGCTGATACATTGACTGAAGCAGGACAGGAATTGGAACATGGTGTATATACTAATTCTGCACACACTCCAGCTCGACATTTTTTATCTCTGATATGCTCAATATATTCATCTCTAAAATATCTAAGGGTAGATAAAACGGGATTAGGGCCAGTCTGTCCTAAGCCACACAGAGCACTATCCTTTATCTGATAAGCTAACCCTTCCAGAGTGTCCAAGTCTTCCATTCTACCTTTTCCTTCGCAGATTCTAGTTAATATTTCTAACATGATTCGGGTACCTTCTCTACAAGGGGTACATTTTCCGCATGATTCTTCCTGTATAAATTCCATAAAATAACGGGCTATGTCTACCATGCAGGTATCTTCATCCATTACAATCAATCCACCTGAACCCATGATAGCTCCAAATTCTTTTAATGATTCATAATCTACTTTTACATTGAGATGATTATTGGGAATACATCCACCTGATGGACCTCCGATTTGCACCGCTTTAAATTTTTTATTTCCAGGAATTCCACCACCGATATTGTAAACAATTTCTCCTAAGGTAATGCCAATAGGAACTTCTATTAAACCGGTATTATTAATATTACCTGCAAGAGCAAATATTTTAGTCCCTTTACTTTTCTCAGTGCCAATAGAGGCAAATTTTTCAGCTCCGTAAAGAATAATATAGGGAATATTGGATAAGGTTTCTACATTATTTAACACAGAAGGATATTCAAATAACCCTTTTTGTGCAGGAAAGGGAGGTCGCGGTCGAGGTTCTCCCCGTTTACCTTCAATAGAACGCATTAAAGCGGTTTCTTCACCGCAAACAAAGGCACCAGCCCCCAACCTAATTTCAACATCAAAATCAAAGCCAGTTCCTAAAATATTTTTTCCTAAAAGTTTATGTTTTCGCATCTCATTAATAGCAATGGTTAGCCTTTCAATCGCCAATGGATATTCAGCACGTACATAGATATACCCCTGATTGGATCCAATGGCATAACCACCAATCATCATGGCTTCTACTACGCTGTAAGAATCTCCTTCAAGCATGCTACGATCCATAAATGCGCCGGGATCTCCTTCATCTGCATTGCACAGTATATATTTTTGTTTACCGGAAGCCTTGGCAGCAAAATCCCATTTTAATCCTGTTGGGAATCCTGCTCCTCCCCTTCCTCTTAATCCCGATTTTTTCACTTCATTAATTACTTCTTGTGGGGTCATTTCCGTTAAGGCTTTTCCTAAAGCCATAAAACCATCAACACCAATGTAGTCATTAATTGTATTTACATCAATTAATCCGCAATTACGACGGGCAATTTTTTCTTGTAATTTAAAAAAATCAATATCCTCTATCTTGGCTATTAATTCTTCGGTTTTTGGTTTTTTGTAAAAGAGTCGTTTTACCACTCTACCTTTTAATAAATGCTCTTGCACAATCTCTTCAGCATCTTCAGGTTTTACCCGTTGATAAAAAACCCCATCTGGATAAACGACCATAACCGGTCCCAATTCACATATTCCCATGCATCCGGTCGTAATTATTTCGACTTCCTTCTCTAAACCAGCCTTGTGCAAATCCTCCTGTAAAGCCTCTCTAACGCTCACTACACCGTTAGACATGCAAGAGGTTCCATGACAAAGAAGCACTTGGATTCTTATATTATTCATAATGATTTACTCCTTTTCTATCTATTTGCATTGTTCTAAGATTGCATCTAATTTACTGGGAGTTAAACGCCCGTGTATATTACCATCAATCATGATTACCGGAGCCATTCCACAGGATCCAAAACAACGTTGGTCTCCCAGTGTAAATCTTAAATCCTTAGTCGTTTCTCCCATTTTAATTCCTAATTTTCCCTGTAATGCCTCTAGAATCTTTTTAGCACCTCTTACATAACACGCCGTCCCCATACAAATCGTAACAGTATGTCGTCCCATAGGCTGAGTCTTAAAGTAAGAATAAAAAGTCACTACCCCAACTACTTCACTTATAGAAATATTCATTTCTTCAGCGACTGCTTTTTGAACTTCGGGAGACAGATAACCAAATAAAGACTGCGCCTTGTATAATACTGGTATTAGATAACCTTTTTTTTCTTTATTTTCTTTTACAAACACCTTTAATTCATAAAATTTTTCTTGGTTAGTTAATTCATCTGACTTCTCAATGGCTTCTATCATTATTTTTCCCCCATTAGAAAAAGATATTTTTCTACAACTTTATTATTCAATATATGACTATTAAATATTTCCTGGGCTGCTTTCGGGTCTACGTTCCGATATACAACAGGTGGTTTATCTTCAATATAAACATGAATCATGGGTTCTTGGGCGCAAAATCCATAGCAACCGGAAGCAGTAACTGTGATATCCGTTTTCTTATTTTTTTCAATTAAATCTAAAAACTCACTCATCACTTCTCTGGCACCAGCAGCAATTCCACAACTACCCATACCTACTACAATTTTTACACGGTATTTCCCAGAACGCAGCTGTAAGTTTTTTTTCGCCTTCTCTCGCATCAATTTTAATTCTTCTAAATTTTTCATAATCCTTCCTTTCATATTAATTATAATAGAAATATTTTATCCAAGTTATTCGCAAATGATATAAAAAATCTCTTTTAAGAATTATCTTTTTCTGATCCTATGCTAAATTGATCGTCAATTCCTTTTGCTCTTAATTCTTTTTTGATTGTCTCGTAGATGAAATGTTTAATTTGAGAAGAATATAATAAATCTTCACCCAGTTTTTCTTTTACTTTTTCGGTATCCATAATCACATCACTTGAAAAATCATTTTGAGCTATTAATTTAAAATTCATCTGAGGCCAAGAATATAAAGCATCTAGAAAAACTCTGGCTAAATCTCCAAAGGGTTTAGCGTCGATGTGAAACATATTAATTATAAATTCTAATTTTGTACCCCCCTCTTTATTTAATCGACTAATTTTCAAATATCCCTGAGTATCCTCAGCAGTTTTTTTTAACAAAGGCAACCCTAGTCCAACTCTTCTGGTTTTTCTTGTAGTAAAAAAAGGATCCTCCACGTTAGAGCTTATTATTCCCGATCCATTATCGATAATTTGACAAAAAAAAATTCTTTTCGAAAAGGAAAATTTAACCTTTACTTCACTTGCTCCTGCTTTTACAGAATTCTCTAAAATATCAAATAGGTGATCAGCAATATTTTTCATGTTTTTTACTTTCCAAATACTTTTTTAATGAAATAAAATCTTCTATTTCTTCATGCTTTGTTTCCGTAAAAAAATTGCCAATATCTTCTAAAAAATGGCTATTTGAACCACTAATTACTGGAAATCCCTGTAAAAAATCTCCTAACTGACAACCTTTTTTTATCCAATTATGTTTAGAAATCTCTACTGCATCATAATCAGCTTGAAAATCTAAAAATCCCAGTTGGCTAATTAAACTAAAACGCGCTCTCTCCAAGTGAGCGGGAATCGCTATTCCTCCTTGTTGATGAATAAGGCGAACCAAGCTTTCTAAATCTTCTTTTAAAGAATTTTGCCTCAATACTTGATCTATCCGATCTAATTGGCCTTCCGAATTATAGACCAATTGATATCCAAAAAAAAGACGGTCTGTTCTCTAATTTCAATAAACTATTTTTAATTTTTTCTCCCATTTTTCGCAAACTTTCTATATCTGGAAAATAAGTTAACAGGTGAACTTCTTCTTTGGTAGTCAGTTCTACCCCTAAGATCACTTGAATCGATTTTCCTTTGCTTTCCTGATAAGCTAAGATGACATGATCAATTACGTTATAATCTGTAATTGCAATCAGATTTACTTGTTTCTTTTCCGCCTGCTCCAAAATGAGATGTGGTGATAATATATTATCACCACAAGCAGAAAGAGTAAAATGTATATGTAAATCAATCCTTCTTAGTTTCCGCCTCCAACATTGAATATATTTCTCCTGAGACAGTAAAAGAATCTTTGCCGGTTTGAAATAGATTTATCCTTTCTTCTTTGGCTTTTATAATCACTTCCTGATGAATAGATACATTATTCGTAAAAATAATGGCTTTAATATCCTTGATTAAAGCAACCGCTATACTATTTTTATGCGCTTGAATGGTAATCCAAATACTATCCGGTTGAGCGTTAGCCATTACATCAGACATTAAATCTCCACAATAACCGTTGTTAACTTCATGATCAGCAGTAAAAACAACTTTTTTTAATTGGCATTTTTCGATTATCTCACTTATTTTCATTTTTCACTCCTAAATTTATTATTGCTTTTAAATATGTCCATTCTCTAAAGAAGATTGAATCTCAAATTTATCAGCATAATTCTTTATATTTGGAAGACCCATTCCCGCTCCAAAACCTAAAGCTCTCACTTTTTCCGCAGTGGTGGCAAACCCCGGTGTTAATGCTAAATCAATATCCGGGATACCCGGACCTTTATCGTGGGCAAAAATAATTGCATTATTTTCATCATCAACTTAGATAGTCATAGTGCCTCCTAAAAAATGTATACAGATATTCATCTTCTTTAGAAAAACGGCTTTTCATTTTTCTTCTCTTCATTCAATCCTTCAACAATTTTTTTACAGGATTCAAACATTAATTTTTCATTTCTTAATATGGGGATCTGATGAGATTTGGCTAAACCTAATGCTTCTTGAGAAGGATATTTTTCTTTAATAAAAATAATTGCGAGAGCGCCGGTTAATTCGACAGTACGAACAACCTGAGAAGAAGTTATTCCAGTTAAAAGAACGTAATCTTCTTTTGTTAATGTTAAGATATCGCTTAAAAGGTCACTAGCAGCGAATTCTCTTATTTCTTGGTCAAGAAGATCTTCAAGGTAAAATAATATGGATTTAATTCCTTCAAAGGTAATTTATCGGGGATTTCTTATACAAAATTTACATAAACGGATAATATTGCAATAGGGGTATTCTTATTCCGAACCAATTTCTCTAACTTTTTAATATCTAAATAAAAATATGGCCACACTTTTTGTCTATTTTTGAGAAATGGCTAATAAAACATGCTTAACAATAAAAACCTTTTTATGAAAAAACAATACTTCACCAAGGTTTTATGAAAAATCTTTTCTGTGAAAATAACAAATGGCCATTTTTTTAAATAAATTTTGCCTATTTTTTTCTAGTCTTTCGTAGTCAAGGTAGTCTCTCTTCTACAGCGGGCACAGAGAATCTTTACCCGGTCAGAACGTCCATTGTCTTTAAACGCAGATATAATATTTACATCTATAATCCCAAGGCTTTTTAGGCGGGACAGATAAAGGGTAGGATTTGAATAGGTTAATTCACCTATTTTTTCAGATATCCACTTTAAATGGTCCTTACAGGCAATAGGTTTACCGCAGATTTCACAGAGCTGCAGCTCTTTTTCTATCCTCTCATCGGATTCGCTGCGGTCAAAAAATGAAAGTTCCCAATCGTTACTTAATTTGACCCCTTCGTGATCAACAATACATGCAGCCTCACACTGTCCGCAGAATATACAGGTATCCGTATAATGGATTATAATTCGTTTGGCATTAGCATTCTCATCTACTATATCTTTATGGTCAATTGCTTCTACGGGACATACTTCACTACACGCAAGACAACCAACACACTTTTCTTGATTAAATTTAGGCTGACCCCTGAAATTTGGATGAGCCGTATGCGGTTCCATTGGAAATTTAGAAGTATACGGTCCCTTGATAAATGCTTTTATCGCTTCTATTAATTCTCTTAATTTTGGAAGTTTCATATTATAATTATATCCTTACTTAATTCTTAATCTTACTTTGAGCTTCTCCCTCTTTATCTTCCGCATATTTATCAACAATGCTATCTTTCCAGAGTTTTACTCCTGCTCTATGTGCACCTCTTGCTATAGCGTGTGCTGCCACAGGAGCTGTTAGAGCAAGAAATATCATACATAAGAGCGATTTTATTCCAGCAGCAGTGAATCCTACTATAAGAAATGTGCCAAATAGAATACTGCAGGTACCCAGAGTAACACACTTTGTAGCTGCCTGCAGACGACAATATACATCCGGAAGACGTACAAGCCCCAGACACCCCAAGACATCAAAAGTTAGACCTATACTAATAAATATCAAACCTATAATGTTAATCATCAAACCCTTTTCCCTCTAAATATTTAGAAAGCGCAAGTGCGCATATAAAGCTCTGAAGTGCCCATGCTATTCCTATATCTATGTACCAGGACCTCCCTGTTGAAATAGTCAAAACCGCGCATAGTCCGACAATCATAATACCCAGAATATCGACGGCAACTATCCTATCAGCTCCGGTTGGTCCTCTCCATACTCGGTAAAGGCATAAAAAACATGCTAGAATAATTATGTAGAGAACTCTCCCTAAAAAACTAATATAGGGAAGATCGGGATAAAACAGAAATGGCAGCGGACGAATTATAATTAAAATAATAATTCCTACCAAAAAAATCGTACCTATAAACCATTTAAATATCTTCATATCCTATCCTCTAATCAAAAATCTTTTTCAATACTTTTTCAAAGCGTTCAACAATAATTTTCGTAGCCGATTCAATATCTTTTGTCTTTACATTAATCCAGTGTACATAAAGAATACCATTTTCTTTATCTATATCAACACTCATAGTACCTGGAGTCAATGTTATAGAATTAGCTAAAAATGTTAAGGCTGTATCTGTGGTCAATTTAGTTTTTACTTTAACTATTCCCGGACATATAGGTAACTGAGGATGCAAAACACGATAGGCAACATCCAGATTAGCCTTAAAGCATTCCCATAAGAACATAGGCAAATAATAAACAAAGAAATACCAGTACCGCGATAGATGCATCAACACATGTGGCCGGGTTACAAATAAATCTCCTACCATAAAGGCAACAAAAACAGAGACAGGTAAACCAATAACAAGGTGCTGCCAATCCGGCACCCAGCTTAAAAGACACCATACTATAAATGTTACGAAAAACATACTTATTCTACTCTTCATCTATTGTATCCCCTTAAAGACTATATCAGCATATTTTGTACCTTCTAAAAGCACGTCAGAAGCAGGTTTAAGAAATACCTCATTTATATTAGAAATGAGTAAAACGCCTCCAACTACACAAATAAGTGCCAGAATTATCATTGCAAATTTCATGAAAACAGGAACTTCCTCTACTTTATTCCATTTGTCTCTCAGCTTACCAAAGAAGGCATACTTCATAACCTTCATAAAAGATGCTAAAGTTAATATACTTGCCAGTACAGCCCAGAAAGCATATCCTAAGCGATTTGCCTGCACAGCTGCAATTATAATAATTAATTTACTCCAGAAACCATTAAAAGGAGGAATACCTGCAATTGACATAGAGGCAACAAGGCTTGTGGCGCCCGTGATAGGCATTTTTGTCATTAGTCCTCCCATTTTTTGCAAATCACGTGTGCCGGTTGCATACTCCACTGCTCCTGAATTTAAAAATAGCAATGACTTAAATACAGAGTGGTTAAAAAGATGGAACAAACCTCCTATTATGCCAAGCGGGGTGCCTAGACCTATCCCTAGAATAACATACCCAATCTGACTTATGGAGTGGTAGGCCAGAAGTCGCTTAAAATCCCATTGCCCAATAGCTAAAAATACTCCAATAACCATTGACAAAGTTCCTAGAATCATCAATATTGAAGAGAATGAAGAATTTATTCCAATTATGTTATAGAAAAACCGGCATAATGTATATATTCCCAGTGATTTTATCAATACCCCTGAAAGCATTGCCGATATAGGAGCCGGTGCGGATGGATGGGCATCTGGTAACCAGGCATGAAAAGGAACAAGCGCTGCCTTAAGCCCAAATCCCATAATAAATAAGATGCTCACCATAATAACTATATTACTCATGCCTTTTTGTGCCAGGACATTTGCCATATCCGCCATATTCAATGTAGAGGTATAGCTGTATAAAAATACGATTCCAAGAAGGATAAAAAGTGAACCTACGGTACTCATTACAGTATATTTAAACGCTGCTTCGAGCTCATGACGTTCTGTACCAAAAGCAACTAAGGCATAACTTGCCACAGAGGCAATTTCTAAAAATACAAATAGGTTAAACATATCGCCAGTTATCACCACACCATTCATTCCAGCCACCATGAGTAGGAATAAGGTATAAAATTTCCATTTCGAGGTAAATCTCTTCATATAACTTATTGAATAAATGGAAACGGAAAACGCTATCAGATTTACAGTTATTAGCATAAAGGCCGCCAAACCGTCTAATACAAGGGCTATTCCAATGGGTAACTCCCAGCTGCCAACACTATATACAAGAGTACCTTTTGTAACTATCGTCCACATAGCTAAAACAGAAAGACCTAATAAAATGAGTGTTGTTATGTTTCCTATTACATCTGGTATCCATTTTAATTTCTTACCAATTATTGAAATTATAAATGCCCCTAATAGAGATATAGCCACAAAAAGTGGTATTATATTAGATATGGCCATCATCCTTTGAGCT